>CALMCS010000591.1 GCA_937862875.1 uncultured Comamonadaceae bacterium | reverse complement strand
CTAGCGCGCGCAACGGGTGCGTTTGGGAGATTTCTTTTTTTTGCTTTTTGCAGTCATTTTCGACTGCGGAGTTTACCGGCTGAAACGGGGCAATAAAGGCTTCGGGAGAACACAATTGCACTCAATTCGGCATAGCAAGAAGCCATAGACGCACCAGCGCGCTATGGATGTCCAGAATTCGGCGTTTGGTATCTCTCCGTGTCCGCAATGGGCCACGGGTGCGCGTTGCGAAACGGCTTACTTACCCGCCAGTCGGTCGAGCACTACACCCGCGGCGCACATACCGAAGGTAGAGGTCACCGTGACGACCGAGCCATAACCGTGGCAGTTCAGCGAACCATCGCCGTCATCGCCGATCGCGCAGGACGCATGCGGCGGGGCCACCGGCTCCTTGCTGAATACGCAGAGCGTGCCGATCTTCTTGCCCTCTTTGGGCGCGCCATGGAACTTGCGCAGGCGGTAGCGCAACTGGGCCAGCAGCGGGTCGTGCGTGGTCTGCGACAGATCGGCCACCTCCACCAGGTGCGCAAGGCGTTTGCCTCCTGCCGCACCAATGCTCACGAACAGCGTCTTGGTCTTGAGTGCCCAGGCCGCCATGGCCGCCTTGGCGCGAATCTGGTCGCAGGCGTCGATGACCGCGTCCACCGATTCGGGCAGCAGCGCGGGCCAGTTGTCTTCGCTCACGAATTCATCGACGCAGTGGACCTTGCAATGCGGATTGATGCGCGCGATGCGCTCGCGCATGGCCTCGATCTTGGCCATGCCGACGGTGTTGTCGAGGGCGTGGATCTGGCGGTTGATGTTGGACTCGGCGACATGATCCAGATCGATCAGGGTCAGCGCAGCGACGCCGCTGCGTGCCAAGGCCTCGGCCGTCCACGAGCCTACGCCGCCGATGCCGATCACCGCCACATGCGCGCCGCGGATGCGCGCGGCACCGTCGACGCCATAGAGCCGGGCAAGGCCGCCAAAACGGCGCTCCAGATCTGCGTGGGTATCCGCGTCGGAACCCGCCGCTGTCGATTCTGAATTTTCCATTGTTGCGGCCATTGCCCCGCCCTGCTCTTCACTCAACGCCATGGGCGTGCTTTACTTTCTCTGACTCTCACCGACTCGTTCACCTGGCTGTTCGATCGATCCATCCATCAATCCATCAAATCAATTGCTTGATCGACCCATCGAACAGTCCATCGATCACTTGAGTCGTGTGAGGCGTTCACGTGCCGCTGCCGCTGCTTCTGATTGCGGATAAACGCGAATCAGGTCTTCCAGCGTCTTGCGAGCCGCGCGCGTGTCCTTCAACTCCACCTGGCAATTGGCAATCGACAACGCGGCTTCGGGAGCGCGCTGGTGGTCGGGTGCGGATGCAAGAATGGCCTTGAAGTTGGTGACCGCTGCGGGGTAGTCACGTGTTGCGTACTGAGAATTGCCCAGCCAGAAACGCGCGGACGGCACATAGCCGCTTTGCGGATACTGGCGGATGAAATTGCCAAACGATGTGCCGGCTTCGGGGAACTTGCCCGAACGGAACACCGCCAACGCCGCTTCAAAGTCGCGCTTTTCAGCGGGATCGGCCTTGAATTCCTTGCCATCTACGGTGACCGAGATGGGCTCGAACTGGCGCAGGCGCTCGTCCGTGGCTTTGACAATTTCTTTTTGACGCTGCTGAATGTCAGCGACGTCTTTCTGCAATTGCTCGTTCTGCCCACGCATCTTGGCCAGATCGGATTGCAGGGTCTGAATCTGACCTTGCAAATCGAGCAGGCTGCGGCGCAGTTGCGACACTTCGTCACCAGAGCGCTCACCGGCGCGCTGATTGGCTTGCTGCAACGCGTCGACGCGCTGGCGCACTTCCAGAATTGCGCGCCGCGCCTCGTCATCTTCGAACAAGGCTGCATGCGCCGTGGAGGCCATGAAGGCACTCACGCAAAGCGCAGCGGCAACCCACGATCGGTGTGGAGAAAACGTGCGCTTCATCATTAACGGTATGTGAACTCGACGCGACGGTTTTGCGCGTATGCGTCTTCACCGGAACCTTGAGCGGCAGGCTTTTCCTTGCCGAAGCTCACAGCTTCCATTTGCGAGTCAGGCACGCCCAACAAGGCCAGAGCACGGCGCACGGATTCCGCACGCTTTTGGCCCAGTGCCAGGTTGTATTCGCTGCCGCCGCGTTGGTCGGTGTTGCCTTCCAGGTTGGCCTTGCGCTGTGCATTGGCCTTCAGGAAACGGGCGTGACCTTCCAGAACGGATTGGTACTCAGGCTTCACGGTGTAGCTGTCGAAGTCGAAATAGACCACGCGTGCAACGCCAGCAGGGCCTTGCACGTCACGGCCGGACTGGCCCATGTCTGCAGGAGTGACAGTGCTCGAACCCGTGCCGCTGCCGGAACCGTTACCGGAGCCTTGGCCCTGGCTGGTGCTGGTGCCCTGGCCGTCGGTAGCTGTGGTATCCAGCGGGACGCCGGAGCTGCAACCCGCCAAGAAGGCGGTGACGGTCAGTGCCAGTGCGGCACGTTTGAAGTCAAAACGAATCATGAAGTTCTCCTAAGGAACCAGTGTTATGAAGAGAAAAATTTTTCAAAAGCATCACTGCTTTTGATACGGGCCCCACGAGGGTTCCCGGATATCACCGCTTTGGCCCGCGAGGCGGGCCTTGATCTTGCCGTCCAGAGTGGTGGTCATCAGTGCTTCGCGACCCCCTTGCTGGGTGGCATAGACGATCAATTTGCTGTTCGGAGCAAAGCTCGGGCTTTCGTCCGCCGACGTTTCGGTGATGGCCGTGGCAGAACCAGAACCGACTTTCAGATCCATCACATGCAGCTTGAAAGCTCCGCCGACACGCGAGATGTAGGCCAGATAGTTACCGTCCGCGCTCACGCTGGGCGAGATGTTGTAGGTGCCGCCGAACGTCACGCGCTCGGCATTGCCACCGCCCGCACTGACGCGGTAGATCTGCGGCGCGCCGCCACGATCACTCACGAAGTAGATGCTGCGGCCATCGCTCGAGTAGGCGGGCTCGGTGTCGATACCGCTGCTCTGCATCAGTCGACGGGGCTCGCCGCCATTGGCAGCGTCGATGGTGTACAGCTGCGAGCCGCCATCGCGGCTCAGCGTCACCGCCAGGGTGCGGCCGTCGGGCGACCACGCTGGTGCGCTGTTGGAGCCGCGGAAGTTGGCAATCAAACGACGCTTGCCGGTAGAGACGTCCTGCACGTAAACCACCGGTTTGCGCGACTCGAACGACACATAGGCCACTTGACCACCCGTGGGCGACCAGGCAGGCGAAATGATCGGCTCGGAGCTACCGAACGCCAGCTGCGAATTCTCACCATCGGCATCGGCCACCCACAGGGTGTAGCGACCGCCGTTTTTGGTGACGTAGGTGATACGGGTGGAGAACACGCCGCGATCGCCGGTCAGCTTTTCGTAGATGAAGTCGGAGATGCGGTGGGCCACCAAGCGCAGATCGGCCTGGGTGACCACATAGCTCTGGCCTCCGAAATCCTTGGCGTTGACCACGTCCCACAGGCGGAATCGCACGTCAAAGCGGCCATCCGCCATGCGGGTGACGCTGCCGGAGGCAAGCGCTTCCGCCGTGCGTTCGCGCCAGACGGTCAGATCGGGCCGCGAGGACTCGTCGAGCTGAGGTCCGGAGCTATCCACACCCACAAAAACCCCGCTGCGCTCCAGGTCGGCCTGGATAATGGCGGAAATTTTCTGGGGAGATTGCGCTTCGCCGCGGAACGGAGCAATGGCGATAGGCCTTTGCTTCATGCCAACGCCGGTAATCTCGACTTTGAATTGCGCCAGAGCTGGCAAAGAACTGAGGGACGCTATAGCGAGAACCGCTTGGCGCCGTGGAATGCTCGCGATGTGAGCGAGCGATGAGAGTGTGTATTTAGATTGGATTCGGTCAAGAGTCATTGTGAACCAACGAAAAACCGTAGACGTGCCGGGGAAACAGAGCTTCGCATGTTACACATAGCCTAGCAAGCAATGTGACAAACTGTGCTGAAATCCGTAAACAACGCTGAGCCGTAGAATCCGCCCTTAATGCAATCCCCGAATCATAGCGCTGCGCAAACAAGTTTGCCGGGCTCCACACAATCCCTATCCCTTCTGGCACGGTTCAGGCGGCTACTGCCGTATTTCGGAAACCAGCGACTTGGCTGGACGATTGCCATAGTTGCGACCCTCATCGGCGCATCTACTGAGCCCCTGATGCCAGCGTTGCTTAAACCACTACTGGACAAGGGCTTCACTGAGGGATCCCTCAGCCTCTGGATGGTTCCCGTCGCATTGATTGGAGTTTTCCTGGTTCGAGGCATCGCCCAGTTCTGCGGCGCGTATGCGCTGGCCCGCATTGCCAACGAAGGCATGCTGCGCCTGCGCACCGCCCTGTTCGACCGCCTGCTGGTGGCCGACATGAGCCTGTACTCGCGCCAATCGGCCAGTACCCTGTCCAACACCGTGGTGTATGAGGTCCAGACCGGCTTCAACGCGCTCGTGCAGGCCTTGATGGGCCTGTCGCGCGATGGTTTCACCGCCATCGCCCTGCTGGGTTACCTGATTTATTTGAACTGGCAACTCACGTTGATAGTTGCCGTCATGGGCCCGGGCGTTTCGTGGATCATGAAAACGCTGTCCCGCCGCCTGTACAAGCTCACCAAAAGCAGCCAGAAGGCGACCGACGATCTGGCCTATGTGGTCGAAGAAAACGTGCTGGCCCACCGCATGGTGCGTCTGCACGGCGCCGAAGAAGGCCAGACCAAGCGCTTCAACGTGCTGAGTCGCAACCTGCGCACGCTGGCCATCAAGTCCACGATCGCCTCCGCCGCCATGACGCCGCTGACCCAGCTGCTGGCCTCGGTCGCGCTGTCCGCCGTGCTGTGCATTGCGCTGTGGCAAAGCCATGGCAATTTGGCCTCGACCGACGTGACCGTGGGCGGATTTGCCTCGTTCATCGCCGCGATGCTGATGCTGATCGCCCCGATTCGCCGCCTGGCCGACGTCGCCAACCCGATCACGCGCGGCGTGGCGGCGCTGGAACGCGGATTGATGCTGCTGGAAAGCTCGAATCCAGAAGACAGCGGCACGTTCCGCAAGGATCGCGCCGAAGGAAAAATTGCGGTGCGCGACGTGAGCGTGTCGTTTGACACCGATCTGGTCCCTGCCCTCAATCGCCTGTCGCTCGACATCCGCGCCGGCGAGATCGTTGCGCTGGTTGGCCCCTCGGGTGCCGGCAAGACGACCCTGGTCAACCTGCTGCCACGTTTCCTCGCCCCCACCTCGGGTGAGATCACGCTGGACGGTGTGCCGGTCAACGAATGGGATCTGAAATCGCTGCGCGCCCAATTCGCGATGGTGAGCCAGGACGTGGTGATGTTCAACGACACCATTGCCGCCAACGTGGCGCTGGGCGGCGAAGTGGACGAAGCCAAGGTGCAGGCCTGCTTGCAGGCGGCCAATCTGGCCGAACATGTGGCATCGCTGCCCAACGGCGCTCAGACCGTGGTGGGACACAACGCCACGCAGCTCTCCGGCGGTCAGCGCCAACGTTTGGCGATTGCACGCGCGTTGTACAAAGATGCGCCTATTTTGATTCTGGATGAGGCCACTTCGGCGCTCGATACCGAATCCGAGCGCCTGGTTCAGGAAGCCCTGCAGCGCCTGATGAAGGGCCGCACGACCCTCGTCATCGCCCACCGCCTGTCCACCATCGAGCACGCCGACCGCGTCGTGGTGATGGAGCGCGGCCGCATCGCCGAACAGGGAACGCACGCCGAATTGATGGCCCTCGGCGGTCTCTACGCGCGTCTCCAAACCATGTCATCCACGAACCATTGAAACCACGCGGTTCACGAATTTAGATCAAAAAAAGGGGCGATACCGCACGGTATCGCCCTTTTTTCATTTACAAGTTGTTTCGTTAAACAACAATTTAATCTCAATTGAACGCCTCAAAACAACGATTCAGGCGTTCAAGCCCTGTTCAACCGCGCTGTCCGATCACCAGGTGGAACGCTGCTGCACCGGTTTGCGCTTGCGAATGGCCTCTGCCACTGCTTCGGCCATGTCATTACGTTCCGCCTGCTTGGCGAACTCGACCGCCGTCAAACCCTTGTCGTTCTTGAGCGCAGGGTCGGCGCCCTCGGCAATCAACAGACGCGCGGCGTCGCCGGTGCCGTAGCGCACAGCCATCATCAGCGGCGTCGTGGCGTTCGGGGATGCCGCGTCGATGTACGCATAGTTCTCGAGCAACAGCTGAATCATCGGCACCGCGTTGTCGGTGGTGCACGAAGCCGCATAGTGCAGCGGCGTCCAGCCGGTCTTGTTGACGTCGCCACCGCGTGCGATCAAGGTCTTGGCGGCATCCAGATTGCCCTGAATCGAGGCAATCATCAGCGCGCTTTCGTCCTTCTTGTTGCGCAGTTCCACATTGATCTTCTTGGACTGCAGCAAGGCGTCGAACGCCTTGAGCGAGCCCTGCTGCAGAGCGAAGATCAGCGGCGGCTGGCCGGCGGCGTTGCGGATGTTGGGATCGAAGCCGCGCTGCAGCATCGATTGGACCGATGAGGCGTTGTCGCGAATGATGGCGGTGAAAAAGTCGTCCGACAACGATGCCGATGCACAGGCCACGAGCGGGGTGGTCACCAGTCCCAATGCAGCAATTACGCCCAAAGTGCGTCTACGGTTTGCATTCATGCTTGTTCGTTCCTCAAAAACAATTCATCAAAATTCTGACTGGTGGTCCGGGCGATCTCTTCCACGGACACATTCTTGACCTTGGCCAACTCCTGGGCCACGTAGGGCACATACGACGGGTTGTTGGTCTTGCCGCGGTAGGGCACGGGTGCCAGGTACGGGCTGTCGGTCTCGATCAGGATCCGGTCCATCGGCACAAAGGCGGCGACATCGCGCAAATCCTGGGCCTTCTTGAACGTCACGATGCCGGAGAACGAGATGTAAAAGCCCATGTCCAGCGCCGCACGCGCGACCTCGGCCGTCTCGGTGAAGCAGTGAAACACGCCACCGGCCTTGTTGCCGGGGCCATTTTCACCCTCCTCGCGCAGGATGGAAAGCGTGTCCGCGGAGGCGCTGCGGGTATGGATCACCAGCGGCTTCTCACAGGCACGCGCCGCGCGAATGTGGGTGCGAAAGCGCTCGCGCTGCCACTCCAGATCGGCAATCGTGCGGCCGCCCTTGCGGTCTTCCA
>CALMCS010000590.1 GCA_937862875.1 uncultured Comamonadaceae bacterium | reverse complement strand
GCCAGGGAGCGCAGCTCGCGCGCGGCGTTCTTGTAGCTGGTGATGTCGGCGTAGCTGGTCACGAAGCCGCCATCGGGCAGCGGGTTGCCGCGAATTTCCAGCACCGTGCCATCGCTTTTCGCGCTTTCATGCAGATGCGATTTGCCATTGCGCAGATGTCGCAGGCGCCGCTGTATATCGACCTCTGACGTGTTCGGGCCGAGCAGCCCGCGCCGCACGTTGTGGCGGATCAGCGCCTCCACCGGAGCGCCTACGCGCATGAGTTCGTGCGGGAATCGGAAGAGCTGCACGTAGCGCGAATTCCAGGCGACGAGGTTCAGGTCCGCATCGATCACCACCACGCCCTGCGGCAGGTGCTGCAGGCTGCGCGAGAGGCCGGTGTCCGCCTGCTTGGCGGCCTGCACGATGCCGTCCTGGGCGGTGCGCAACTCGTGCGCGTGTTGGTGCAGCACGGTCTCCAGTTCCTGCCGACTGCGCTGGCGCAGATTCGACAGGCGCTGGCGTTGCCGCGTGAACAGAACCAGCATCGACAGCGCCAGCCACAAGGCCCCTGCCCCCAGCACCGCCCACCAACTTGCGGTGGTGCTGGCGTGGGTGTTGTGCAGCAGGTGCAGATGCCAGTTCGTATCGGGCATGGGCAGCGTTTGCCACAGCACCGCCTCGGGCAAGGGCGGCTCGCTCATGCGCGCCAGCACCGCGCCCGCGGCGATCTGTTTTTCGACGTGAAAACGCAGCGGCTGCAGGCGCTCGTCGGTGTATTGGCGCGTGGCCGACATCTCCTGCACATCGCTCTCGGACAACGCGCCCAACACGCGATAACGCCACTCATCGCGGCTGGCGAGAAACACCACGCCATGCGCATCGGTGGCCAGCACGATGTCGGGAATCTGCTGCCACTCGCTCTCCAGCTCCAGTAATGCAATCTTGATGGCGACGAGGCCAATCACTTCGTCCGCATCGTTCAGGATGGCGCGCGACAGAAAGTAGCCCGGCAGGCCCGTGGTGAGTCCAATGCCGTAGAACTGGCCCCGACCATCGGCCAGCGCCTTGGTCACGTAGGGGCGCATGCTGTAGTCCTCGCCCACGTTGCTGGTGGCGTCTCGCCAGTTGCTGGCGGCGATGGCCTTGCCGCTGCCATCGATCAGCGTCAGCGTGGACGAATGGCTCGCACCATTGGCCTGCTCCAGCTTGCGATTGAGTCGGGCGACCTCCTGGGTCCCGAGGGGCCCGGAAAGGGCCGCACGCAGCTCAGGATCGAGCGCCAGCACCTCGGGCAGGGTGCGGTAGCGATCGATGCGCTGACCGAGCGCCTGCGCGTAGAGATTCAGTTGGCGCTCCACGCTCTCGCTTTCCTGACGCAGCGAATGCCGCAGCACATATTGGCCGGCCGCGAACATGCACAGCAGCATGCCTGCCAGCACGATGAAAACGGTCCAGAGAAGACGGCGGCGCTGTGATGCCATGGCGCGTTGAAGAGTGGTCGTTGAAGGATGCGGTGAGGGACGCAACGAGGGGCGATGGGCCGAAGTGGAGTTTGTGCGAATTGCGAACAAAAAAGCTTCATGGCCCCTGTCAGCGGAAGGCGCGTTCAGTGTAGAGCTAGGTGATTACCCTAGTTTCTGGCCCAAAACAGGCCCATCTAATACCAATAGGTTATCGGCAAGAGAAACGCAGCGCAGTACAACTTGAAACATCGCGCCCATGGTGTTTTTTGCAGTGCTGGTTCAGTGCTTCCCTGGGTGCCTCGTTGCAACTGTTCTTTCAAATTCCCGGAGATCCGGCATGCAAGCCATTCCTACCGAAGTCACCCAACCCGTGCGACTGCCGTTCTATCGCCAACTGTATTTCCAGGTGATTTTCGCCATCGTCCTGGGTGTCCTGCTCGGCTACTTCGAGCCGCAATACGCGCAGCAATTCAAGCCGCTGGGGGATGCGTTTGTGAAGCTGGTGAAGATGATCATCGCACCGGTGATTTTCCTGACCATCGTCACCGGTATCGCGGGCATGACGGAACTGCGCACCGTGGGTCGCGTGTTCTTGAAGACCATGGCGTATTTCCTGTTCTTCTCCACGTTGGCACTCATCGTCGGCTTGATCGTGGCGCACGTGATGCAGCCGGGTGCCGGCATGCACATCAAGGTCGCCGACCTCGATCAGGCCGCCGTGCAATCGTATGTCGCCAAGTCGCATGAGATGACCCTCACCGGCTTTCTGATGGACATCATCCCCAAGACGCTGGTGAGCCCGTTCGTGGGCGACAACATCCTGCAGGTGCTGTTCGTTGCGGTGCTGTTCGGTA
The DNA here is from genome assembly GCA_937862875.1 of uncultured Comamonadaceae bacterium. GTDB lineage: Bacteria > Pseudomonadota > Gammaproteobacteria > Burkholderiales > Burkholderiaceae_C > Diaphorobacter_A. The sequence continues at coordinate 3,208 of CALMCS010000590.1, read as the reverse complement.
TCTCGCTCGCGATGTCGGGCGAGCGCGGCAAGCCGGTGGTCAAGTTCCTGGAATCGCTGACCGTGCCGGTGTTCAAGCTGGTGCACATCCTCATGAAGGCCGCTCCAATCGGCGCGTTTGGCGCGATCGCTTTCACCATCGGTAAATTCGGTCTCGGATCGCTGGTGCATCTGGCCGAACTGGTCGCCACGTTCTACATCACCTCGCTGCTGTTCGTGGTCGTGATTCTGGGTGCCGTGGCCCGCATGTGCGGCTTCTCCGTGCTCAAGCTCGCGCGCTACCTGAAGGCCGAACTGCTGCTGGTGCTGGGCACCTCGTCGTCCGAATCGGCACTGCCATCGCTGATGGAGAAAATGGAAAAAGCCGGTTGCAGCAAGTCCGTGGTCGGCCTGGTGGTTCCCACCGGTTACTCGTTCAACCTCGACGGCACCAACATCTACATGACACTGGCCGCGCTGTTCATCGCGCAGGCCACCGACACCCACCTCACCCTCGGCCACCAGATCATGCTGCTGTTGGTTGCGATGCTCAGCTCCAAGGGCGCAGCGGGTGTGACCGGCGCAGGCTTCATCACACTGGCCGCCACGCTGGCCGTGGTGCCAGAAGTTCCGGTGGCCGGCATGGCGCTGATTCTGGGCGTGGACCGCTTCATGAGCGAGTGCCGCTCGCTCACCAACTTCATGGGCAACGCCGTCGCCACCGTGGTGGTGTCGCGCTGGGAGAAGGCCCTCGATTACACCAAGCTGAATGCCGCGTTGAATGGCACAGAGGTCGATCCGGATGACCTGCCGCTGAATACGCGCGAGGCGTGATGCCGCTTGGTGTGAACTGACTGACGAAGCTCAGGCTTCCACAAAGCCCCTTGCTCAACGCGAGGGGCTTTTTTTATGGAGTTCGCCGAGCGGCATTGACGCCAGAGGGTCGAGTCAAAATGGACCCGAGAAAGTCTGTAGATACCCTGTGGATAAGCCTGTGAGCTATGTGAGGATGGGTCTCGGAGATTGACAATATTTCCGCGTGATCCCACTGCCGGACCTTGTTGGTGCGGCTTGATGCGGCCCGTCATCAAGGCAGAGCAACGCAAGGATTTCGATGCCATCGCCAATGGCGACAGGCATCAGAAATCCCGCTGACCCATCCGACGCGTCAGAACGGTGGATCTTCTTCGTCTTCTTCTTCCGCGCCATCACCCGTAGTCACCACCGCAGGCGAGTTATTCACAGGCGAGCGTTGCTTGGCCGGGTCGGGCCGCGGTGTAGCGGTCGTTGTGCCGCCGCCGAGTTCCGTGCGGCCTTCGCCGCCCAGTGCTTCCACCAGATCGGGGATCAGCTTGGACAGCTCGCCGGTGGCGATCGCCACGTCCGTGTCGAAGCCGCCGTCGTCCTGCTTCTGGCCTTCAAACACGGTGTCGAGAAACGTCACCTTCTTGATCTGCAGGCTCTCGGTGAGCACGAACGAGACGCGGTCGTCCCAGCTCATTGCCAGCTTGGTGGGCATCTTGCCCTGCTCGATGTGCTCGCGGACTTCGTCGATGTCGAGCGGGTGGCGTGCATAGCGCACCACGGCCTTGGCCTCGTCTGCGCTCTTGAGTTCGCATTCGCGGTCGATCGAGAAGCCGACCGGTGGCTCTTGTTCCTTGAGCCAGTGCGCCATCGCAGCCTGTGGAGAAGTCTGCGTGTCCAGCAGCGCCACGGCCAGGCCGGGCAGCGCGTCGACCAGCAGGGTCACCACTTCATCGGCCTTGCCCTGGCTGCCGGTGTCGAGCACCAGCAGATGGTTCTGCGGATCGATCCACACCCAGGTCGAGCCTTGCTTGGTGAAGGCCATGGGCAACAGATCCAGCTTGGCCTCTTCCTTGAGCTCCTTGCTTTCCTTCTTGCCGGGCTTGCGACCGGTTTCCTGCTCGATGCGCGCGGCTTTTTCCTTGACCCTGCGGGCCAGCACCGAGCCGGGCAAGACCTTGGCTTCGGTCATCAAGCGCAGGATCCATTGACCGCCCACCGATTCGGCGAGCAGGCCATTGTCGTCGCCACGTGGCGGCACCCAGCCGACCGAGCGTTCCTGGGTTGCGCCGCACTCCAGGAACGGCGTCTTGACCAGGGCCTCTTCAACTTGCGTCAATTCCATCTGCCAGGATTCGGCGATGCGATACACGATCATGTTTTTGAACACGATAACTATCCGTCCTTCACTTGGGGAAATTCTTGAGAGAAAGCCTTTGCCGGTGACTCATTCACCCGAAAGGCTTGCTATCCATGTCTGCATTGTCGGTGCAACACCGATGAAAGCCAGTGTTGCGCGTGAATGCGCTCAAATCAAGCCTGGCGTTGGCGCAAGCCATTGAAAAACAAGCAGAAATGGGGATCTGACTTGTCATCGATGCCGCAAAAACCAGCGATTCAGGGCTTGAAAAGCGCGGAGAAATTTGTAGAACTTTACACAGACTTATGTTTGGAACACGGTGGCGATACATGCAACGCCGAAACTTGCATTCAAGCGCCGGGGTTGTGTTCTGTCTTCCTCAACCTGCAATCGCCCATCGGGCAGGCACCTCCGGCGCCCCTACTTCCAATGTGAAGATCTCAAGAAGGGAAATCATCATGACACGCTTTTCTACCCGTACTTTCGCCGCCACCGTTCTGGCTACTGCCATGTTTGCGGCTGCCGCAGTCCCTGCCATGGCGCAGCAAAACACGGCCGCGCCAGCCGCTGCCACCGCAACCGCACCAGCGGACGCCAAGCCGGCCCATCGCCAACACGAGCGCGGCGCCCGCATGACTCCCGAGCAGCGCCAGGAACGCATGGCCAAGCGCTCTGCCGCCTTCAAGCAAAAACTGAAGATCACGGCAGACCAGGAGCCGGCATGGAATGCCTTCCAGTCCGCAATGCACCCTGCTGACAAGGCCGACCACGCCCGTCTCGACCACAAAGGCATGGAAAAGCTGACCACGCCCGAGCGTATCGACCGCATGCGCGCCATGCACGCACAGCGCTCCGCTGAAATGGAACGCCGTGGCGAAGCCACCAAGACGTTCTACGCCACGCTCAAGCCCGAGCAGCAAAAGACGTTCGACCAGGAAAGCGCCCGCATGATGCACCACCGCGGCGGTCCTGACGGCGGCCACGGCCCCAAGGGCGAACGCCATCGTGACGGCAAGCATCAGCAGCACAAGGCACACCAGGCCAAGCCTGCGCAGCCAGACGCAGC
>CALMCS010000589.1 GCA_937862875.1 uncultured Comamonadaceae bacterium | reverse complement strand
TGAACTTCTCGAACCTGCGCAACCCCAAACGCGACATGATCTGGGTGGCTCTTGCCGGCCCGATGGTCAACTTCCTGCAGGCCATCCTGTGGGCGCTGGCGTTGATCGTGATGGTCGGCATGGGTGTCGAAGAACGCTTCTTCATCACCATGGCCAAGGCCGGTGTGATGGTGAATCTCGTGATGTGGGCCTTCAACCTGTTTCCGCTGCCCCCACTCGATGGTGGCCGCGTTCTGGTGGGTCTCTTGCCCTGGAAACAAGCGCAATGGATGGCCCGCATGGAGCCGTATGGTTTCTTCATCGTGATGGCCCTGGTCATCATGGGCGTGGTGAGCACGTACTGGCTCCAGCCGCTCATGTCCATCGGCTACAGCATCATCAACGTGCTGATGGTGCCGTTCCGCACCCTGTTCCTGGGCTGATTTTTCGCCCGACCGATTTTTTCATTTTCGATTGATTCACTCCATGGCCGTCACCCGTTTTCTCACCGGCATCACTCCCTCTGGCACGCCGCACCTGGGCAACTACGCGGGCATGATCCGTCCCGCGATCCGCGAAAGCCGCGCCAAGGATGTGGAGAGCTACTACTTTCTGGCCGACTACCACGCGCTCATCAAGGCGCACGATCCCGAGCGTGTACACCGCTCGACGCTCGAAATCGCCGCCAGCTGGTTGGCCGCGGGCCTCAATCCAGAGCATGTCACCTTCTACCGCCAGTCCGCTCTGCCCGAAGTGACCGAACTGACGTGGCTGCTCACTTGCGTGACCGGCAAAGGCCAGCTCAATCGCGCCCATGCCTACAAGGCGGCGATGGACAAGAACGTGGAAGCCGGTCGCGAGATCGACGACGGCGTGACCGCGGGCCTGTTCATGTACCCCGTGCTGATGGCCGCCGACATTCTGATCTTCAACGCCAACAAGGTGCCGGTCGGTCGCGACCAGATCCAGCACATCGAGATGGCGCGCGACATCGCATCGAGCTTCAACCATCTGTATGGTGACCACTTCACCCTGCCCGAGGCGGCCGTGGAAGAAAGCGTCGCCACGCTCGCCGGCCTCGACGGCCGCAAGATGAGCAAGAGCTACGACAACACGATCCCGCTGTTCACGCCGCGCGATCAGTTGAAGAAGCTGGTGGGCAGCATCGTGACCGACTCCCGCGCTCCGGGCGAGCCCAAGGAAGTCGAAGGCTCGGCGCTGTTCCAGCTGTACCAGGCCTTCTCGACCCCCGAGCAGACCGAATCGATGCGCAAGGCGTATGCCGACGGTATTTCGTGGGGCGATGCCAAACAGGCGCTGTACGAGTGCATCGACGCCGAAATCACGCCCATGCGCGCGCATTACGACGACCTGATGGCCAACCCCGAAAAGGTGGAAGCGGCCCTGCTGGTCGGCGAAGAACGTGCCCGCGACATGGCCCGTCCCTTCGTGCAAACGCTGCGCCAGGCCGTGGGCCTGCGCCGCTTGAGCGCCGCCACAACGGACAAAAAGGCCGCCAAGGAAGCCAAGGTGGCGCTGCCGAGCTTCAAACAGTATCGCGAAAGCGACGGCAACTTCTACTTCAAGCTGGTGGCTGCCGACGGCAAGCTGCTGCTGCAAAGCACCGGTTTTGCCGCGCCCAAGGAGGCCGGACAGGCGATTGCGCGCCTGCAGAAGGAACCCGGAGCACTCGCTGACCTGTGGGCGAAGTTGGTGCCCGCAGACGGCGTAAGCCAGACGGACGTGGAAGCCGCGCTCAAGGCGCTGACCGAAACGACCTGACCTCTTCTTTTCAGAAACGTCCCACCGAAAAAATGGCACCATTCAGAATGAGCGGTGCCATTTTTTATTAACTCACGAAGTGTCAATCGCCCTCGATCAAAAGAAAAACAACGTAAACGCAGAAGGCAGTTAACAAGTGTTAACCACGTCACACAAGTGTGCACACGTTCAGTCAGCTTTCTATACTCGGGCCACGCTTTTTCCCTAACGAATTGCCTGCAAGGATTCTCATGCGCATTGTGGCTTTGGATGATGACGCTCTCCAACTGGAGCTGTTCAAGCGTGCCATAACCGACATGGGGCACGCTTGCCATACCTATCAAACTGGTGCTGCCCTCATGAAAGATATGAGGCGCGACACCTTCGACCTGCTTTTGGTCGACTGGCACCTGCCTGACACCTCGGGACCGGAAGTGGTCCGCTGGGTCCGCAAACACGTCGGCCTCGAATTGCCGATCCTGTTCGTGACCAGTCGCCAGGAAGAACGCGACATCGTCGAAGGACTCGACTGTGGCGCGGATGATTTCATGGTCAAGCCCGTGCGCGTGGGCGAGCTGACCGCGCGCGTCGGTGCATTGCTGCGCCGCGCCTATCCGGCTGCGGTCAACGAGGTGCTGGAGTTTGGTCGCTACCGCTTCCTGCCCGAGACACGCACGCTCGAGATGGATGGCAAGGCGGTCGAGCTGAAGAACCGCGAATACGATCTGGCGCTGTTTCTGTTTCAGAACATGGGCCGTCTGCTGTCGCGTGATCACCTGCGGGAAATCATCTGGGGACAGACCAGCGATGTGATTTCTCGCTCGCTCGATACCCATATATCCCGGCTCCGCAGTCAACTTGATCTGCGTCCAGACAACGGCTATATCGTGACAGCGGTGTATGGTATGGGTTATCGTTTCGAAGCTGTCAAGCCAAAGAGCGAAGACACTTTTATTTCTATGTAATCCAGAGCACGCATCCACCACGGATTCAGTCGCTCTGTAGCATTGGTATCCCGAAGTCCGCGACGAGGCGGTAACGGGCATACTCATATGTTTCCAGGGAGGAAGTACTGTGGCCCATCCGTTGCGTCATGCACCGCCGCAAATCGTGTTATTTGCTTTGGCTAGCGCTGCCCTGGCATTGCCACATCTTGCTCACGCCGAACTTTCGGGCCATGTCGACCACCAGGTTCAGGCGGGCGACACGCTCATGCAACTGGCGACCCAGTACTACGGCACGCCCAAGCTCTGGCCGCAGTTGCAGAAGTACAACCGGGTTGCGAATCCCAAGCATCTGAAGCCCGGCTCCACGCTCCTGATTCCCATCAATTTCCTGCCGGAAGAAGCGGCCGAAGTCAGCTACGTTCAAGGCAATGCGAGCGCAACCAACGGCAAAGACAAAGAACAATCCGCCTCCACGCCGCTGCAGCCCGGTCAGAAGCTGCGCGAAGGCACGCGCATCCATGTCGCGCCGGACTCCTTCGTCACCATCAAACTGGCAGATGGCAGCCTGATTCGCATCCAGGCGCAATCGGACGTGCAACTCCAGCAACTGCGCCGCAAGGGCCGCAGCGGCAGCTTGCAATCCGTGCTGGAAATGCAACAAGGCAGCCTGAACTCCACGGTGGGCACCGAGCCCGACCCGACCCGCAAGTTCGAGGTGCGCACGCCGCGCGCCACGACCAGCGTGCGCGGCACGAGTTTCGACGTCGCGTTGACCGAAAACGGCACGGCCCTGGCATCGGTGACGCATGGCACGGTGGCGGTTCAGTCCCGCGATGCCAACGCGGCCCAAGGCACATCGAAGCACGCGCCGCCCGCAGCACCCGCTGCGCTGCTGAACCAAGGTCAGGGCATTGCCGTCAGCAGTGACGGTCAGGTCGGGACAGCGCAAACCTTGTTGGCCTCCCCCGATCTGTCGGGCGTTCCCGCCACCCTGGAAGATGCGAATTTTCTGAATTTCCCGCTGGGCACCGTTCCGAACGCCGACGCCTATCAGGTGCAGGTCGCGCGCGACGAGTCGATGTCGGAAGTGCTGCGCAGCGGCAGCTTCAAGACCGCCATGGTGCGCATGAAAATCGTCGACGACGGCGATTACTACGTCACCGCACGCGCCGTCGATTCCCACGATCTGCCCGGCATGCCGGCGAAGCGCAAGATCAAGGTCAAGACACAACCCACGCCGCCGCTGTACCAACAGCCCGCGCCGGGCGCGACGACCTCGCGCACCTCGGGCGAGCTCAAGTGCACGCGCGTGAGCGGCGTGCAAAGCTACCGCATTCAGGTGGCGTCCGATGCCGCAGGCACCTCCGGTTTTGCCAAGCCGCTGATGGATGAAATCCGCAGCGGCGACTGCAGCGCCGCGCTGGCCACGCTCGCCACCGGCAACTACCTGTGGCGCGCCGCCAGCATCCGCACCCTGAGCGATGGACAGCCCGATCAAGGGCCGTTCTCCGTGCCTCAGGCCTTCAAGGTCGCGGACAACCCCGCGGCCATGGACATGTCGGCGCTCAACTCGAGTGAAGACACCCCCGGCATTCATCTGCAATGGCCCGGCGAGCCCGACCAGACCTATCGCCTGCAAGTGGCGCGCACCGAAGATTTCGCCAACCTGCTGGCCGACGAAAAGCTCGACAAGCCGCAGTGGAACGCAAGCGACATCAAGCCCGGTGAATACTTTGTGCGCATTCAAACGCGCGACACGGCCACCGGTCTGGAAAGCCCGTTCTCTGCGGCACGGCAGATCCGCGCCGCAGCGGAAGTGCAAAGCGCATTTGGATTGCCGCTGACCACCTCGGACGGCGAGCCGC
>CALMCS010000588.1 GCA_937862875.1 uncultured Comamonadaceae bacterium | reverse complement strand
GGCCTTGCCTGTGGGGAGGTGGGCGTTCGGGTGGATCGCTTCCATCTGATCGCGGTCGCGGCAGGCGCGCTTGAGCACGCGCGAATATCCCGATTTGCCTGAGCCGTTGTCGCCGTAAATGACTGTCATTCCGGCAGCACTGAACGGTAGGTGCTGGTTCTCGGCAATTGCATTGACGTGCCGCAGGTTCTTCATGGCCCGCAGTTCGACGTGCGTCGCGGCCTTCACGGGCGCGGGGATCTGTTCGGCTGTGAGCGGCTTGGGCTTCCGGTCTTTGGGGTCGGGGATGCCGTGTGCCGCCTTGAGCAGTGCGAACAGATCGTCCTGATCTTCTGCTGTCAGAGTCTGCTTGGCCAGCAAACGTGCGACCGCATCGCTTTGCCATCCGGACAGCCCCTGAGTCCAGCCCAGTATTTCCTGCAGTATCGACATAGGTCTCCTCCAGTCGTCGTCATTGCTTTTCTTCTTCTTGATGCACTCGTCGATCCAGCCATTCAATCTGCGTGCGGCAGCAATCGTTTCGGCACATTTGGAAACATTATGACGTCCCGGCGTGCCGCCGTCAGGCTCTCGGGCGTTGCCCCGTGCCAGGCTACGCCTGTCACGGCCATGCGGCGTCGATCCCTCACGCCTCCGGCCGTCTCTGCGTTCCCGGCCTGCGCGCTGCGCTTGCCTTTGGGGCAGTGGAGTGAGGTGACGGGTGGCCTTGCTGCTCCCTTCAACGTACCACGCCGTTCTCGCTGTCAAGGTCTTCGCGCATTGCATGCGCTTGCGTCCTGGCGGCCGTCTGCGAACCCTGACACCTGCGCTGCAGCGTGCTGGGGCCGGTCTCGGGCAATTCCGCCCGCTACAGACCGGAGCAGACCATGTCGCAACTTTCTCTTTCCATCGAATCTTCCCTTCTCGTTCGCGATGTCGCGGGTGAGTACCGTCCGGCGAACGCCGACGAGGTGCTGCAGGCCGCGCAGCGGCTGCTGGGTGCGCAACTGCGCGGGCGTGAGGTGCTGACGTCGCCTCAGGCGGTGCGGGACTTCTTGCGGGTCAAGCTGGGTGCGCTGGAGCACGAGGTGTTCGCGGTGCTGATGCTCGATGCGCAGAACCGCCTGATCGAATACGTCGAGCTGTTCCGGGGCACGGTGAGTCAGGCTTCGGTGTATCCACGCGAGGTGGTCAAGGAATCGCTGGCGTTCAATGCCGCGGCGGCGATTTTTTGCCATAACCATCCTTCGGGCGTCGCTGAGCCGTCGCGGGCCGACGAGGCGCTTACCTCCACGTTGAAGACGGCCTTGAGCCTGGTCGATGTGCGGGTACTAGATCACCTGATCGTCGCGGGCAACGACGTGATGAGCTTCGCCGAGCGCGGGCTGCTGTGACGCAAGGGGCCGACGCCCTTTGCTATTTCTTTATGAGCATGTACCCGACACGCACCATCGACACGAGCACTGACGCTCAATCGGCCCAGCCTTGATCGTGCCCTATCAAGGCGCGAGGGCGGGCGTCGGTGCGCGCTCAGTCGCGCGTCCCGGCCGCCACGTAGATTTCCGTGACCAGCCAGCCGATCAGGGCGGCTGCACCGATCGCCAGGATCACTGAAGCGGCGACCCCTGCAAGGTGCCTGCGCGCACGGTCCGCCAAAGAACTGCCGGGCCTGCGCTCGCGTGATGAAGGATTCATCTGAAGATTCTTGATCGCGAAGCGCTCGATGTAAATAGCCTCACGTCAGAGGGTCATCTGCGGCGGCCAGTTGTGCGTCTCGGCTTGGCCTTCTCGGCACCAGGCAAAGAGCGCGTCGTACATCACCAGGCCGTGGCGCAGCATCTCGTGGTCGTCCGAAAACACACGCGACAGGCCGAGCGAGATCGCGTAGAGACCGGCCGACTGCGGCGCGAGATCCAGACGCGAGGTGTCGGCGCCGCGCACGATGTCGGCCAGCTGAGTGAGGGCCGGATCGTCGAGGCAGAACTTCGCCAGGAAGGCATCGAAGCTGCACAGCTCGCGGACGTGGCTCATCTCTACGCCGGGGACGTCGTAGGGCGTGGCACCGGTCTCGGCCGCCACGTCCAGCACGTCCGATGCTGGCACATAGAGGAACTCTGCGTCGCGGTCGATGAACCGCAGGATCAACCAGGGGCAGGCAATGCGGTCGATCTTCGGACGTTCGCGGGTGACCCATTTCATAGCGATACTCCTTCAGGTTGCTTTCAAGCCGTCAGTGGACGCAGCAAGGTGACCGCCAGGCCGATGACGGCGCACGCACCCAGCAGCGGCATCACGCCCAGCTTGAATTGAAACAGCGCCACCGCCGCGCCCAGTGCGATCAGGGCCGACATCCAGTCGAAGGTGCCGCTGAAGCCCTGGGGCCACAACACGTGATACGCAAAGAACTGCGCTAGGTTGAGAATGACGCCCACGACGGCCGCCGTGATCGCCGACAGCGGTGCGGTGAAGCCGAGCTTGCCGTGCGTGGCCTCAATGGCCGGGCCACCCGCCAGGATGAACACGAAGGATGGCAGGAAGGTAAAGAAGGTCACCACGGCGGCAGCCAATGCACCGCCAAGGAACAAGGCGTCAGGCCCCAGCACCTGCTTGAGCCAGCCGCCAACGAAGCCCACGAAGGCCACCACCATGATCAGCGGCCCCGGGGTGGTTTCGCCCAAGGCCAGGCCATCGATCATCTGCGCACCCGAGAGCCACTGGTGGTGTTCCACCGCGCCCTGGTACACGTAGGGCAGCACCGCGTAGGCGCCACCGAAGGTCAACAGCGCGGCCTTGGTGAAGAACCAGCCCATCTGGGTCAGCGTGCCGTCCACTCCCTGTACCGCGACGAGCAAACCCATCGCGAGTGCCCACAGCCCCAACCCCGTGGCGAGAATCTTCGCTAGGTGACTGCGCGAAAAGCGCGCGTGTGCCGGCGTCGGCGTGTCGTCATCGATAAGGGCCGGGCCATAGCTTTGCTTGGCTGCACCATGGCCGCCGCCAAGTGCGAACACGCCTGGAGCCCAACGCGCACCGAAGTGGCCGATCAACGCTGCGACCAGGACAATCACCGGGAAGGGTGTGTCGAAGGCGAAGATCGCGACGAAGGCCAACGCCGCGATGCCCCACATCCAGCCGTTCTTGAGCGCGCGGCTGCCGATGCGGTGCGCGGCATGCAGCACCAACGCCGTCACGGCGGGCTTGATGCCATAGAAGATGCCCGCCACCACCGGCACATCGCCAAAGCGCAGGTACACCCATGACAGCGCGATCAGGATGAACAGCGAAGGCAGCACGAACAAGGCACCGGCCACGATGCCGCCCCAGGTGCGGTGCATCAGCCAGCCGATGTAGGTGGCCAGTTGCTGGGCCTCGGGGCCGGGCAGCAGCATGCAGTAGTTCAGCGCGTGCAGAAAGCGCTTCTCGCTGATCCAGCGGCGGCGCTCCACCAGCTCGGTGTGCATGATCGCGATCTGCCCGGCTGGGCCGCCGAAGCTGATGAAGCCCAGCTTGAGCCAGAACCAGAATGCCTCGCGAAAACTCACGGACTCAGGCGCAGCATCCTGCTGCTGCGGGTGCTGAAGAACGGCACTCATGAAGAGGCTCCTGGCGCTGCATAGAGCGCATCGAATACCGCTGATGCGGCGAGGATCAGTCGATCGTCGTCGGCATGCACTTCGCGCAGGCCACCGAGCACGGCTTCCAGCCCAGCCGCTTCGGCCACGGGAATGCCACCGACATCGAGGTAGTGCACCGCCCCGGCGATGCGCTGCAGCTTCGGATCGGTGTCCAGGCCGAAGCTCGCGGCCATCACCTCGAAGGTCACCCGTGCGCCGACGTGGGTGAAACGTGCGCCGTCGTAGTCGAAGCCGATGACGCCGCGCGTCGCCTTCTTAGCATCGCTCAACCAAGTGAATTTGGCCTTGGGATCGATGAAGCGCCGGACTAGCCAGGCGCAGGCCAACCGATCCACCCAGGGCCTTGCCCGGGTGGCCCAGACCTTGCCTTTGAACATGGCGGGGTCGAGCCGCTCGATGCCATCGTCGGCGCGAGGCTGTGGCTCGCCCTTGGAGAACTGATTGTCAAAAGCGCGCCGCAGCGACAGAAGGTCTGATTCCGCCTGCTGCGCGGCGGGGCCTGCGTAGTAGTCGATGCGCCGCAGCGTCTGCAGGGCATCCGCCACGCCGCGCAGGCGGCGCCGTGCCTCGGTTT
>CALMCS010000587.1 GCA_937862875.1 uncultured Comamonadaceae bacterium | reverse complement strand
CGAATCGGCACCAGTGCGCTCTTTCGAGATCGCATCTGAAGCCGCAAACAACGATATCGCTCTGACGTCAGGTCGTCGCCCGCCAAGCCAGGCTGAGAAAGCCGTGGCTGACGCACGCGCACAGCTCGTGAACGTGGTGCAAGGAATGCTCCATGTGCATGGCTTGAAGCGTTCCTGCGCCTTGTTTGCGGCCCAGCTCGTGACAGGCGAATGCGGCGGCAACCTGCAGACCATTGCACGCACGCCCAATCAACGCGCACGCGGTGATGCTGTCAGCGCCCGTACGTTGGAACGCTGGATTTCCCAGCACCGCGAGCTTGGATGGTGGGGATTGCTTCCAGCTGAGCAGCAGACTTCAATCTTGCCCACGCAGGTCGACCAGGACGTTGCCGCTGTTCTCGGCAAGTACCACAGCCGTGACCCAAAGTTCCGCAAGCTCACTCTGGCGGCAAAGGAGGTGACCCGCATATTGGGTCGGGACTTCGACTCCTGGGAAGCACTTTATTCACGAGCACGTCGCGCCCTCGAGAAGTTGCGCGTGTCGCCTGAGGCCAATGTGGCGCTGATCAAGTCGCGCCATACGGGGTCCGAGCGTGACGCGAAGTTGCCATTTAAACGGCGCGATGATAGCCACCTTGCGCCACTGGATGTGTGGGTGATTGACGGCCACTCGTTTAAAGCAAAGGTTCGCCATCCTGATCATGGCGCTCCATTCGCGCCCGAGCTGACGCTATGCCTGGATCGAAAGACCCGCAAGATCATGGGTTGGTCTGTATCGCTGTCCGAGAACACCATTGCGGTGGGTGATGCCTTGCGCCACGGCATCAGTCAGCATGGCATTCCTGCGATCGTCTACTCCGACAACGGGTCTGGTCAAACCGGCAAGATGATCGACTGCCCAATTGACGGCTTCATGGTCCGCCTTGGAATCACCCACAAGACCGGCATTCCCGGCAAGCCACAGGCACGCGGCGTGATTGAGCGTTCCTGGCAGACACACGCTATCAACTGTGCCCGCCAGTTTGGCAGCTATCAGGGCAGCGACGTGGACGGCGGCACGTTCCGCAAGGTAGCAGCCGATCTGGCGAAAGAGCAGCGCGCATTGAAACGGGCCGAGCAGACGGGCGAAGTGATTCAGCTCTCGCCCAAGTGCCCGAGCTGGGCGCAGTTTGTCGACGCCATCGAGGCCATGGTGCGTGAGTACAACTCAACGCATCGCCACCGCAGCCTTCCGAAGAACGCAAACGGCAAGCACATGACGCCGGACGAAGCGTGGGTAGCGTTCTTTGACGAAAGCCAGCAGATTCTGCCAACACAGGAGGAGCTGCGCGAGCTATTCCTCCCAGCGGTGATACGCGTAGCCCGCAGGGGCTAAGTGGAGTTCTTCAACCAGTTCTATTCAGCTCCCGAGCTGATGCGCGGCGATGTCGATGGACGTCGAGTCAGCGTGCGCTACGACATCCACGACCCGACCTGGGTGCGAATCTACACGCTCGAAGGCCAATTTGTCTGCGATGCCCGATGGGCAGCGAACCGCATCGAAGACCAGCCGAAGGCTGTCGTGCAGATGACCCGCGAAAAGCGCGCTGATGCAGCGATCAAACGACGCATGCAGCAGATCGAACTGGCCAAGCGCGAGCTGGGCACGACGGTTCAACCGGATTTTATTTCCCTGCCAGTACCGAGCACGCGCAAGTCCGCTGTGCCGGACATCGTGGATGTGGTTGCCATCAACTCCAGTCCTCCTTGCACCACGAGCGAAGCACCGCAAGAGGCTTCGGGCAGACCTTTCTTCAACAGTCCGGGCGAGCGCTACGAATGGTTGATGCGAAACCGCGCCTCTTGGTCTGACGGCGATACGGATTGGATCTCGCAGTACGTTGCTAGTGATGACTACACGAGCCTGCATGACTACTACAGCGGTCGGGGAATCGGCTGGAGCGCGGGCGATGAAAACCCGGCTTTTAAAAGTGCTCTGTGATGGATGCACCCATCACAGAGCGTGTCTGAGTTCATTGAATTAGTACCCCAAACGAAGGGAAATGTATCGTGAAAAAAGGTTTTGTACAAACGGAGAACTTCCGCCGCCTCATGGAGGCCGAGAAGAAGGTTGCGCAGCGCGGTGCGATCGAGGCCAGCCTCGTCCTGGTGAGCGGAGTGTTCGGCATCGGCAAATCCATGCTGACATCGCGCTGGGCGTCGGATAGCGGGTACGTGTTCATTCGCGCGAAGGAGACATGGACGAAGCAATCCATGTTGCGCGACATTGCGGCCAAGATGGGCTTGCCCATCGACGGCAATGTGTCTCAAGTGCAGGATCGCATCATTGGGCGTCTGGCGACAACAATGACTCCGCTCATTGTGGATGAAGCGGACCATTTGATCCCCACTTCTCGAGTTACGCGCGGCGGGCAGCGCGTAGCTCCCATGCTCGAAGCGCTACGCGACATCACCGATATCACAGGCG
>CALMCS010000586.1 GCA_937862875.1 uncultured Comamonadaceae bacterium | reverse complement strand
ACAGCTTCCACAGCGTCCACCGCGCGTGTCGACTCCCAATTCGTTCGCCCTTCTGCAGCCGAAGCCGATGCCGACATCGGCGAACCGCGCGGCCCCTCCTTTGTCGAGCGCGCCGTCAGCGCCGCCAAGGACTGGCTGTTCGGCGGCAACACGGTGCTGCGCGTCGGCGTGGTGCTGTTGTTCATCGGTCTGGCGTTCCTGCTGCGCTATGCGTCCGAGCGCGTCGCGGTGCCGGTGGAGTTGCGCTACGCGGGCGTCGCGCTGGCGGCGATCGTGCTGCTGGTTCTGGGCTGGCGATTGCGAGAGAAACGCGCGGCCTATGGCCTGATGTTGCAGGGCACGGGTATCGCGGTTCTCTACCTCACGATCTTCGCGGCGATGCGACTGCATCCGTTGATCACGCCCGGTGCGGCGCTCGCGCTGTTGGTTGTGGTGACGATCTGTCTGGCGATGCTGGCCGTGTTGCAGAACGCGATGAGTCTCGCGGTGGCCGCGGTGCTGGGCGGGTTCGCCGCGCCGATTCTCACCTCGACCGGCAGCGGCAACCATGTCGCGCTGTTCAGCTATTTCGTTCTGCTGAATGCCGGCATCTTCGCGATTGCGTGGTTCAAGACCTGGCGCTTGCTGAATCTGGTGGGCTTCTTCGCCACCTTCGGCATCGGCTTCGCGTGGGGCATGAAGTCGTACCAACCGGAGCTGTTCTACAGCACCGAGCCGTTTCTGATCGTGCTGTTCCTGATGTATGTCGGCATCGGCCTGCTGTTCGCGCGGCGCAAGCTGCGCGATGCCGGCGCGCCGCCCGAGGAGCGTCAGGCGCTGCTGCGCTGGTCGGCCAAGCAGGCGGACTATATCGACGCGACGGTGCTGTTTGGCCCGCCCATCGTGGGCTTTGGTCTGCAATGCGCGCTGATTCAGCACATCGAATTCGGCATGGCTTTCAGCGCGCTGGTGCTGGGGCTGTTCTACATGGGGCTGGCGGTGCTCGTCAAACGCTGGTCTTCGGCGGATCGCACCTCGCTGCTGATGGAGGTGTATCTGGCGCTTGGCGTGATCTTCGGTACGTTGGCGATTCCGCTCGCGCTCGATGCGCGTTGGACCTCGGCGGCCTGGGCCGTCGAAGGTGCGGGCATCTATTGGCTGGGGCTGCGCCAGCAGCGGCGCGTGGCGCGCCTGTTCGCGCTGTGTCTGCAGGCGGCTGCGGCCTTTGCGTTGTTTGTGGAATTGCGACCGGGTACGCAGACCTTGCTGGAAGGCGCGCCACTCGGTGCGTTGATGGTGGGGGCGGCGTTGCTCTTCAGCTTCATGCAACTGCGCCGCGCGCCGCGTGAGCAACTGGCGAGCTTCGAGCCGCTGTGGCTGCCCGTTCTGGCGGTGGTCGGCCTGGGCTTTCTCTACCTGATCGCGCCTTTGCTGTTCTGGGTGGACTACACCGCCATCGCCTGGGCCGTGGCCGGTGTGGTGACGCTGTATGTGGGCTTGCGCCTGTACTCGCGCAGCTTTCTGTTCAGCGCGTTCGCCATCCAGATTCTGGGTGGGTTGATGTTCTTCCTGAACATGAACGTGGGCGAGGGGCAGGGCGGCGTACTGGCCTCGGGCTGGCAAGGGCTCATGACCGCATCGTTGATCGGTGTGCTGATGATTGGCGGCATGGTGCTTGCCCTGCGCGATCCGCAGGTGAAGCAAGACCGGGCGCTGGTCACGGGTGTGAATGTCGTGCTGCTGATCGGATTGGTGTTCATCAATCTGGCCGTGCTCTTCGTGCTGCCATGGCGCACGGCGAGTGCGGTGTGGGGCGTGAGCGGCCTGCTGATTCTGTGGCTGGCGATGGCGCTCCAGCAGCGTTTGAGTTTCTACTTCGGTCTGGCGCTGCAAGTGATCGGCGGTGTGGCGTTCCTGATGGCGATCGCTCCATCGCTGCTCGGCCACATCGATGCCGAAGGCCTGCGTCCGCTGGCACACAGCGGCTTCTGGACGCCCGCGCTGCTGTCGCTCGCCGCGATGGTCGGGGCCTGGCGGCTGCGCAAGGCCAATACCAGCGAGCAGGGTCTCGGCTTTGCGGGCCTCGATCTGCACATGCTGTCGACGGGTCTGCTGGTCTGGGGTGCGCTGTGGTGGGCGTTTGCCGTGCTCATGGAAATCGCCCGCTTCATTCCAGATTTGCAACGCGCGCATGTGGCGCTGATCACCGCGTCGGCCACCGTGCTGGTGTGGATGTGGATTGCACAGCGCGTGCGCTGGCGCGAGCTGGCCAATCTGTGTCTCGCGTTGACGCCCTGTGCCGCACTCGCGCTGTTCTCTGCATGGCAAGTGGACTACGAGCCGATCGCGCATTTCGGCTGGGTCGCCTGGCCGCTGCTGTTCGCCGTGCATCTGGCGACGCTGCGCTGGTTGCCGCCGATGCTGTCGACACGCTTGCAGAGCGCCGCCCATGTGCTGGGTTGCTGGCTGCTGCTGGGCGTGTTGTCGCTGGAAATGCGCGCGCTCTTCGTGCAACTGGCCGATCAGTACAACGCGTGGCGCTGGTTGGGTTGGGCGCTGGTGCCGAGTGTCTATCTGCTGCTCATGGCCAGCCGCTGGTCCCTGCCTTGGCCGGTGCGCGACTTCGCGCGTGAGTACCGTTTCTGGGCGGCTGCGCCGGTGGCACTGGTCATGCTGGGCTGGTTCTGGTTGGCGAATCTGCTGAGCGATGGTACGGCCAAGCCCTTGCCGTATCTGCCGATCGTGAATCCGCTCGAGATCGGTTTGCTGATTGCGCTGTTCGCGCTCTATCGCTGGAGCGGTGAGGGGCTTGCCGCGTTCGTGCGCCAGACCCGAGTCTGGCTGATCGTGCGCCAGGCGATTGCGGGTGCGTCTCTCTTCGCGCTGCTCACCATGGCCGTGTGCCGCGCCGCGCACCATCTGTTCGGCGTGCCGTTCGATGTCGATGCGCTGGGCAACTCGATGCTGGTGCAGGCCGGTCTGTCGCTGGTGTGGACGCTGTTTGCCTTGGCGCTCACCATTGCCGGCACGCGCTTGGTGCGCCGCGATCTGTGGATGGTCGGCGCGGTGTTGGTCGCCATCGTGGTGGTGAAGATGTTCTTCTTCGAGCTGGGCAACAGCGGAAGTCTGGAGCGCATCATCTCCTTCATCGGTGTGGGCGTGCTGCTGTTGGTGGTGGGGTATTTCTCGCCGCTGCCGCCCAAGCGCGCGGTAGAGACTGCGGAGGTTGCGTGATGACGATCATGTGGAAAGAAAAGAAGTTGCACTTGCGATCGGCGGTGAGATTCACCGTCGCCGCGCTGTGCGCGAGCGCGGCGCTGTCATCGTTCGCCGCCAAGGAAGTCGTGGCCGACTTTGCGCAGAAGCTGCCCATCACCCTGCAGGGCGACAGCCTGTGGTGGAGCATCAGCATTCCGATGGAGGTGCAGATGTCGGCAGCCCATGCCGACCTGCGCGATCTGCGGGTGCTCGACGCCAATGGCGAGGCCATGGCCTTCGCGCTGCAGAGCACGGCCGCCGGACCGAGCACCGATGCCTGGCGCGAAGGCGCGGTACGTCTTTTCCCGCTGCGCGCTCCCGTGGTTGCCGGCACGCCGCAGGCGAACATCCGCGTCGAGCAGAACGGCACGCTGGTCGAAGTGCGCACCGCGACACCGACAGGGCAGGCCGCAGAACAGCAGCAACAACAGCAGAAACTCTATGGCTGGCTGATCGACGCGAGCAAGGTCGACTTCGCACTCGATCGCCTGGAGCTCGACTGGAGCAGCGCGAGCGACGGCTTTCAGAACTTTCGCATCGAGGCGAGTGACGACCTCCAGCATTGGCGCGATTGGGGCACAGGCCAGATCGCACGGCTGAGTTTTGAGGGCGAGGGCCTTGACGTCAACGAGGTGAAGCTGCCCGGGCAGAAGGCGCGCTACCTGCGCCTGCTCTGGCCGAGTGACGCCGCCTCCGCCGTGCAATTGCGCGGCGCGCGCGTTCTGGGCAGCACACGCGTCGCCGCGCAGACACCGCTGATCTGGTCCGCACCGTTGACGGGCAAGCAGGAGAAAGACGGCGAGTACCGCTGGTCCCTGCCGCAAGCGCTGCCACTGCAACGCGTGCGCGTGACGCTCGCCGAGTCGCTCAACTACACGGTGGCACCCGTCGATCTGTCGGGCCGCAACCTTCCCGCCTCCACCCCCGTGGGACAGCGCCGCGAGCGCGACGACAACTATTGGTACCAGCTCGCACGCGGTGTGCTGTATCGCCTGCCGGTGGATGGCAAGACGGTGCAGGTCGACGAGCTGCAGCTCGCCAGCCAGCAACCCGTCAACGAGCTGCGCCTGCGCGTGGACAGCCGCGGCGCAGGGCTGGGGCCGCAGGCGCCGCAGATCAGCGTAGCGATGCGCGCCAGCCGCCTGGTGTTCCTCGCACGCGGCAGCGCCCCCTACGTGCTGGCCTTCAGCAACCCCAACGCCCGAGCCGCCGACCTGCCACTCGCCGTGCTGATCCCCAACTACAACCCCGACAAGCCACCGGTATGGGGCAACGCCGCGCTGGCGCCACTCAGCGCGGCGGTGCAGCCAGCGACACAGGCGAAAGCGCAGAGCGCACAGGACTGGAAAAAATACGGCCTATGGGCCGTGCTGCTGCTAGGCGTAGGACTGCTCGCAGCCATGGCCATGAGCCTGATGAAAAAGAAGACGTAGA
>CALMCS010000585.1 GCA_937862875.1 uncultured Comamonadaceae bacterium | reverse complement strand
GTGAACGAGGGGCTGGGCAGTGGCAGGACATCGGCTGGGAGCAGGCGCTGGACGAGATCGCCGAGCGCTTGAAAGACATCACGCAGCGATATGGCCCTGAGGCGCTGGCGGTGTCCACATCGCAGTGGAACACCCAAACCGAAAGCGGTGCCGGGCGGCGCTTTCTGAATCTGCTTGGCAGTCCCAACTGGATCAGCGGTGTCGCGTTGTGCGCCGGCAATACGGCGGCCATCAATCGCATGGTCTACGGGTGGTTTCCGTACCCTGATTACACGCAGCCCAAGTGCATTGTGCTGTTTGGGCACAATCCGCAAAAGCATTCATGGACGCCTGTCTACAACTCGATTCGGCGCGCACAGGAGAACGGTGC
Source organism: uncultured Comamonadaceae bacterium (assembly GCA_937862875.1). Taxonomy (GTDB): domain Bacteria; phylum Pseudomonadota; class Gammaproteobacteria; order Burkholderiales; family Burkholderiaceae_C; genus Diaphorobacter_A. The sequence continues at coordinate 3,359 of CALMCS010000585.1, read as the reverse complement.
CAAGCTCATCGTGCTGGATCCGCGTCGCAGCGAGAGCGCCGAGGCGGCCGATGTGTGGTTGCCGCTGAAGCCGGGCACCGATGCCGCGATGTGCCTGGGCTGGCTCAAGGTGATTGTGGACGAGGGCCTGTACGACCGCGAGTTCGTGGACAAGTGGACGCACGGGTTTGATGAGTTCCGCGCCCGCATCGATGAGTTTCCGCTCAGCCGGGTCGAAGCCATCACCGGGGTCGCGGCTGCCGATATCGCGGCGGCTGCGCGCATCTACGCCACCAGTGGGCCGGCCGTCATTCCCTGGACGCCGATCACCGATCAGCAGCGCAATTCGACCTCGGCCATTCGGTTGATGTGCTCGCTGCGGGCCATTTGCGGCTACCTCGATATACCGGGCGGAGAAGTGCTTCACGGATTCAATCCGGACATCGTGAGCGAGTCGGAGTTGGAGCTGCACGGTTCGCTGGCGGAAGAACAGCGCGCACTCCAATTGGGCAGTGACATCCACCCCGCGTTCACCTATCGGGGAACCGCAGCTTTGCGCGAGCCGAGCAAGCGCGTGTGGGGGCAGGAGTGGCCGAACCTGATCAGCGGCAGCTACATGGCGAATCCGTCCGCCGTATTCAAGGCGATGGCCGACGGGGACCCCTATCCGGTGAAGGCGTTCATCACGCTCGGCAACAACACCTTGATGAGCTTTGCGAACATGCAGCTCATTCAAAAGGCTCTGCTCAATCAGGAGTTGGTGGTGGCGTTCGAGCAGTTCAAGACACCGACGGCGCAGCTCGCCGATTACATCTTGCCGGGTGATTCGTGGCTCGAGCGCAATGCGATCTCGGATGGCTTTGGCTGGACCTCCATTTACCGACCCTCGCAGAAAGTGGTCGAGCCGCCCGATGAGTGCCATGGCGTGTATGACTTCTGGCGCGGGCTGGCATGCCGGCTGGGGTTTGCGGACCAGTTTCCGTGGAAGACCAATGAAGAGCTGCTCGATCATCGTCTGCATCGGCTCGGAATGGGGTTTGAGGAGTTTGCGGAGAAACACCCCTATTTCATGCGTCCGCTCGCCTTTCGAAAATACGAGCAGACGGGATTTGCGACCCCAACCGGCAAGGTCGAGTTGAAATCAACGGTGCTGGAAGACCTTGGCTTCGACGCGCTGCCGTATTGGCGCGAAGCGCCTGCAGCCGATCCGCAATATCCGCTGACGCTGTTCATGGGCGTGCGCGAGAACGAATATTTTCAGACCGGCCATCGCCATATCGCGGCACTGCGAAAGAGAAACCCGGAGCCGCGATTCTTCATCTCTCCGGCGGATTCCGTTGCGCTGGCATTGGAAGAGGGGGCCTATGCGCTGCTGGAAACCCAACAAGGTGCGCTGCGCATGAAGGTGGCCGTGCGGGACGATATGCCCGCTGGCGTGGTGCGCGTTCCGCATGGCTGGTGGCAACCCGAGCGACCCGAGGGGGACGGAACGCTATCGGGTGCCTGGGAGCAGGCCGACGCGCAAATCTGCCCAGACGATATTGACTATCTCGATTGGGAGCAGGGCGTTCCCCATCTGCGCGGCTTGCCTTGCAGGTTGCGGGCGGCTTAGGCTTAGGTGGCCGCGTTCCAGGCCGTGTGTGTCAGAGAAAACTCTCGATGGGCAGCCAGCCGAGAAACCTCACTACGGTGCGGCTCCACCAGGTGGTGTGGGGCTCCACGTCGTAGACCTGCGCGTTCGGGCCGTTGCCGCCGACCCATTGCAGATCACCAGCCTTGTTGAGCTGGACGCGATAGGAGATGCGGGGCACATCGTTGTCGAAGGTCTTGCTCAGTTGCTGCGCCAGGGTGGGGCTGTCGATGAGAAAGCCGAGCTCGGTATTCAAATGCGCGGAGCGCGGATCGAAGTTGAACGAGCCGACAAAGATCCGCTTGTTGTCTACAGCAAACGTCTTGGCATGCAGGCTCGCGCCCGAGCTACCGAAGCGCTGAAAGAACTTCTTGTCGCGGGTCTCGGCGTAGGGCGGCACGAGGCTGCGCATTTCAAAGAGATGCACACCGCGCTCCAGCAAGGCCTTGCGGCGCTTGCCGTAGCCCGCGTGCACGGCGGGCACGTCGGTGGCCTCGATGGAGTTGGTCAGGATGCGCACCTGCACGCCGCTTTGGGCCAGCTTGCCGAAGGCTTCCACACCCGATTCGCGCGGCACGAAGTACGCCGAAACCAGATCGAGATGCGAGTCGATGGTGCCGAGCGCGGCCTCGAGTTTGGGGAACAACAGGTCGGCCTTTTTCGCCAGACCGAGACCCTTGGCAGGATCGTCGCTGACCATCTTCACATGCACCCATTCGAGCGGCAGCGTGTGGTCCATCAACTGCGTGACGAAGGTGCTGTCCTTGATGCTTTGGGTGTATTCGGTGGCGCGGGGCGAGGTCAGCAAGGCCTTGGCGGTGGAGGCCAGTTGGTCCAGATCCTGCTGCGTGGCCTTGGGGAGAATGTCCTGCGCCTGATACGCGCTGGCGCTGGCCCAGTAGCGATCGAAATCGTCCGAGACGTTCTGTGCGATCGGGCCCACGGCGAGCACGTCGAGGTCGGTGAACAGCACGCCGTCGGTCGCGCCGAAGTATTCGTCGCCCACGTTGCGGCCACCGATGATGGCGGCGCGATTGTCGGCAGTGAACGATTTGTTGTGCATGCGCCGGTTGGCGCGGCGCAGGTCGGCGAGGTAACCCAGCACCTTGGGCTTGCGCAGCGTGAACGGGTTGAACAGGCGCACCTCAATGAGCTTGTGGCGCGCGAGTGCGGCCAGCTCGGTGTCGAGGCCCGAGGTGCCAATGTCGTCGAGCAACAGACGCACGCGCACTCCGCGCTCTGCGGCGGCGAGCAGTTCGCCGAACAGCAGCGTGCCCGTGATGTCGTTGCGCCAGATGTAGTACTGCACGTCGAGCGTGCGCGACGCCACGCGAGCGAGCAAGGCGCGAGCGGCGAAGGCGTCGTGCGGGTCGGCCAGCGGATGGATGCCGCTGAGACCGGGATGCGCGGCCAGCTCCGGCGCCAAGGCCGTACCCAGCGGCGTGGTGGCCGCTGATTCGGTAGACAGTGACGACGAGACGGTTCTACCTTCAAGCGGTGGAAGGCTGCACCCGAACAGAGACAACATACAAATTAGGCCCAGAGTGATCAACGCCATGCGTTTGCCGGCCGAAGTCCCGACATTGTGCCGTTGTTGCGAGTGCTGAATAGTTCTGTGCATTTCTGAAAGACGGGGAATTTGTATTGGGATTGTTACCAATTCTGCGACGTCATTCGGACGGCGCTTTGGATTAAACCCCTGCGAGTTTCTGCAACTCTTGCCATTGCGCAGTTCCCACCGGCACGCCGT
>CALMCS010000584.1 GCA_937862875.1 uncultured Comamonadaceae bacterium | reverse complement strand
GCAGCCGGCGCGGCACCGGTCGCCGAGGACACCGTCACCTGAGCGCCCGCAGGCGGCGGGTTGAATGTTCCTGAAAGCACCGGCTCCGCGCGATCATCGTTCTGCTGTCCCATCTCAAGCTTTGCCATTTGCGAGCTCCCCCAACACATGCTTTTTCGGTCCATCCATCACCACGCGACCACCATCGAGAATGATGATGCGATCCACCCACTGCAGCACCTGCATGCGGTGCGTTGCGACGATCAAGGTGCGCGGCGCAAGCCACGGGGTGAGTGCATCGATCACCTGGTGCTCCGTCACTTCGTCGAAGTGCGCGGTGGGCTCGTCGAGCAGCAGCACCGAGGTTTGCCGCACCACCGTGCGCGCCAACAGCAGCGCCTGACGCTGTCCACCCGACAGGCCGAGGCCCCCTTCCTGAATCAGCTCGTCCAGCCCTTCGGGCCGGCCTTGCACCAGGCTCAAGCCGCCGCTCATGCGCAGAGCCTCGAGCAGCTCGCGATCGCTCGCCATGGGGCGACCGAGCAGCAGGTTTTCGCGAATCGTTCCGTGGAACAGGTTCGAGCCCTGCGCGAGCAATCCGACATCGCGCCGCACGTCGGACGGGTCGATCAACGACAGATCGATGCCGTCCAGACTGATCACCCCCGCCGTGGGTTTGTACATGCCGGCGAACAGCTGCAGCAACGTGGACTTGCCCGCACCCATGCGCCCCAGCACGGCGATTTTTTCACCGGGCTTGATATTCAGATTGGGCAGCTCCAGGGCGGGACGCTTCGCTTCTTCCGAGTATTGAAAGCGCACGCCGGTCGTGCGATACGCGCCTTGCAGATGCGGCACATGCACACGGCGGCTGTCTTCTGGAACGTCCACGGGCCGTTCCATCAATTTGTTCAAGCCCTCACGCGCCACCTTCGCCTGCTGCCAGCGCGCCAACAGACTGGAGATCTGCGCCATCGGCGACATCATGCGAGAGGCCAGAATGGAACTGCCCACCAGCGCGCCGGTGGTCATGTTCCCGGTCATGACCTGATAGCAACCAACCAACAGCACGACCGCAAACACGATCCCCTGCAACTCCTGCGTCCAGGTCATCAGCATGCCGGTCAGAAACCGCTGGCGCATTCCAATGTCGGCCGACACCATGTTCACGTGGTTCCAGCGGTTCTGAAAACGTGGCTCGGCGCGCAGCGATTTGATGTCGTCGAGACCCTGCACGGTTTCCACCAGCATGGCATTGCGCAACGCAGACTCCCGCATGCCGGCACTCGCCAACCGCGCCAGAGGCCGCTGTGCGAGCAGCCCCGGCAGGATCAGCAGCGGCAACGCCGCCAGCGGAATCCAGACCATGGAGCCACCCACGAGCCACAGCACGCCCAGAAACAGGAAGAAAAATGGCAGATCGGCGGCGGCACTCACCGTGGTCGAGGTGAGCAATTCGCGCACCTGATCGATCTCTCGAATCTGCGCGATGAAGCTGCCCGTGGAGCGCGGTCGCACGTCGTTGCGCAGGCGCATGGCGCGCCCGAAGACGACGTCGGAGATCTGCAAGTCGGCACGCTTGCCCAGCGTATCGATGATGTAGGAGCGCGACAGGCGCATGGCGAATTCAAAGCAGATCGCCAGCATCACGCCGCCGAACAGCACCCACAGCGTCGATTCGGATTGCGAGGGCACGACACGGTCGTACACCTGCATCGAAAACAACATGCCCGAGAGCGCCAGAATGTTGGCGACCAGCGACGCCAGCACCACATCGCCATAGCGATGCCAGTCCTTGAGCACGATCGTCCAGAACCAGCTCGGTCGCCAGGGCTTGATGTACTCGTCGACCCGCGCATCGGGGATTTCGGACAGCGGGCGCAGCAGCGCCGCGCGGACCACCTGTTGCGAAAGTTCAGCCGCGTCCAGAACCGCCTCGGCGCCCTGCTCGCCACTGAACGCCACGCTCACCTTCTGCTGGGCATTGATGGTGCGCACGACACCCACGCGTCCGTCAGACAGTTCGACCGCAATGGGCAGACGCCAGGCGTCCAGCAACGACGCGTCGAAGCTCGAGAGTCGCAGGCTCATGCCCATCTGGCGCGCCATGATTTCGAGCAAATTGTCGACCGGCGTCCCCGCTTCCCACGCGAGTGCGACACGGGCATTCTCCGCGGACGCTCCCACGCCGTAATGGCGACCGATGGCCAGCATGGCGTCGAGCCATGCCGTGTACTGTTTAGGCAATTCCATTTTTTTGTTCCCTATCTCCTGACTGCTCTCGAATCCCCTGGGCACGCATCCGCGTCGGGGCTTGCCGTTTGGGCGGCGATGCACGCTCCGCGGTTCACGGCAGCAGCTCCATGCCTTGGACGAGGGTGTTGTTCAAGCCAAAGAATTCACGCAGGCGACCGGTCGCGGAGATGAACTCCAACCGGTATTGCCAGAGGTCATGGACCACGCCCTGCGCGTCGGACTCGGCCTGGTGGATTTCCTGCTCGGCGTTGAGCAGGTCGAGAATCGAGCGTGTGCCGAGTTGGTACTGCTCGCGATACAGATCACGGACCGACAAGATGCTCTGGCGGCGACTTTCGACATCGGCCAGCCGCCCTTGCGCACCGGCCGCCAACTCGCGCCATGCACGCGACTGATCACCCGCCAGCAACAGCGCGGTTTCGATCCGCTCGCGCGTGGCGACTTCCTCGGCCGCAGCGGCGCTGATCTGCGCATCCACGGCACCGCCCTGGTACAGCGGAACGGTCAGATTCACGGTGACGGTGCCATAGTTGCCGTGTTTTTCCATCGTGTTGGGATTCACGCCGCGAATCGCCCGATTGCCCGAGGCATCGAGACTCACGGTCGGCCATTTCGAGGCCTTGGAGGTTGCAAGCTGGGCCTTGGCCGCTTGTCGCTCGGCCTGTGCAATCAACACATCGGGCAACAGGCGAAACTCGGGGGCATTGGTGATCCACAGGGTTTCCGAACGCAGCCCTGGCAGCACGTCGACGGGCCGCGCGCCGGCTTCGCCCACCAAGGTGCGCAGCCGTTGCCGCCACTGCGCCAGCTCTGCACTCATTTGACCGAGATAGGCACTGGCAGCCTGTGAGCGCGCACGGGCCTGAATGGGATCGGCCTTGGTGCTCAACCCCGCCTTGGCACGCAGCTCGGCGAGCTCGAGCACGTTGGCCACCGCCTCCACCTGTCCGCGCGCGATGTCGGTCAGCGCCTGATACCGGTGCACCATCAGGACCGCTTCCGCCGTTTGTCGGGAGATGACATCGATCTGCCGCAGCACCACCGCCTGCTGGCGACGGACCATGGCCTGACTGCGGCTGACCTGGCTGTCGACCTTGCCGAAGTCATACAGCATCTGAGATGCGGAAGCCGTAGCCAGCGTACTGGAGCCGTTCGAGCCACCACTGCTGGCACCGCCCCCCAGGCCCACGCGAATCTGCGGGTAGTAACCGGCGCGGGCGTAATCCACACCTGCGGTTTGCTGGGCCAGGGTAGCGACGGTATCTGCGATCGACGGGTGCTGTTGAACGGCCAGCTGAACCGCCCGCGCCATGGGCAAGATGACGTTATTGGCCACCAGTGCATTCACGACCTGAACGCGCGGCTGAGGCGCATCCACGTCGCGCGCCAGATCAGAGGGCGCCAGCCGCCGCTTGTCCGTGGGAATGGGAGCGCTCACCGATTCCGTGGACTTGTTGGACGGCGTGGGAATCTGCACCCGACTCGGAGAAACCACCGAGTCTTGACCGGCAGCGGACGGCGCTTGCGAGCGGGTGTCGAGCTGCGGAAGTGCCGTGGGCTGGGGCGAAGACTGGGAGGTCGGTTGGGTGGTCTGATGGCCTGCCACCTTGATCAGCCCATTGGATTTGTTCAGCTTCGCAGTGACAGTAGTTGCAGCAGTTGCCGTAGCAGTAGCAGGCTGGGCGGCTTCTGCCCATTGCACTGCGGGGGATAAAGGTGACATCACCAAAATGAGACAGGCGATATTGATCAACCGTTTTCTATACCGTTCAGGCAAACAAAACGGCTCTTGCCTATTGGTACGCATGGAATTAATTTTCATACCTCTTCGCCATTGCATTTATTAACGTATGCGTATCCGAGCACGGTGACTCACAAAATCACGAAGACGCACAAATAGGCGCCCTCTCTGCGTCGAATGCAGAGAGGGCGCAGCAATGTGCGTTCTTCAATGAATCAAATATTTTGTTTTACAAAAAGAATGGAGGACTTGCGCTCAAACAAACCCACCCCTATTTGCACAAAGCATTTTCTATTACCAACCAGAATTACACCTAGGATTACCCAACAACCACGCGACTACTATTAGCTGGC
>CALMCS010000583.1 GCA_937862875.1 uncultured Comamonadaceae bacterium | reverse complement strand
CTGTACGCAGGGGAGACTCTGTGGTCTTGGACGGAGGAAACGCAGTTTCTATGCGCGGAGTCTCCGATGTATTTGGCGCAACCTTTGAAGAGCCCACCCTGGGCAGCGACCTCCAGGTCGCGTTGACGGGTGGTACGGCGATGCCGACCCTCGGTGCCGCTTACCCACTGCAGCTGAATACTGCTACTTTGGATGGCGTCTATGTCGCTTCTGGAAAGCCAGCCATCGCGTCGCATGTGTATGGTCTGGGTCAATCCCTGTTGGCGGGCTTTGATCTGCTCGACGCTGCATCGAGCGGCGGCGTTTGGTCGCAATTTGCTGAGCAACGCCTGCTCGCATTGACTCCTGCTCCGAGGACTCAGCCTGCTTTGGCGGGTTCCGTGTTCGGCCTGAAAGTCAAAGCCCGAAGCCTTGCCCCTGCGGGTGGAGCTGAAAAGTCCGTCAACCTGAAGATGGACCTCACGTCTGGCGTCACTTATCGCGATGCGGTGCCTCCTGCACAAGGGGCTTCCTCGATCGCGCAGCCGTCATGGGCACTTGCTTTGCCTGCGGGCCAGGAGCAAATCGTCAAACTGGAGTTGATGATGCCTTTGACCTCTGGCGCTGCCGAGGCGAAGTCGCAGCTCTTGGATACGTCTGATATGGGCTTGCTCGCCACGCAGACCACTGCGCTGCAAGTACTGGGTCTGGATACACTGGTCCCACGCATCAAGTTGGGCCTGGCCGATATCACGCCAGTTGGGGCACAGCAGCAAGAAGCGGTCGCTCAAGCCCGTGATGCCCTGAGCAAAGTTGAGCAGGCGCAGCAGCAAAGTGATTGGAATACTGCGATTGAGTTGCTTGGGAATTTGCAAGCGAGTTTGGACCAGCTGTCGACCTTGCCTTCCGCTCCATCGATTGCGGAGTTGCGGTTGGACGTTGCCCGATGGTTCTTCTTGCTCCAAACCCGTTGGACTCCTGATCCTGCGCTGACTCCTGCGCAGATCACGAGCGTTGGTGGTAGCGGGCAAACTTCGATCGTTGGGCAGGTCTTTGGTCAAGCGCTCGCTGCGCAGGTGCTGGATGGTCGTGGCCGTCCCATGGCCGGGGTGTCGGTGCGTTTTGAGCTTCCAAGTACGGGGGCCAGCGCAAGCTTTGCTGGAGGCAATGCAAGTGCAGTCGGTGTGACGGACTCCCAAGGCGTTGCACACTCTCCAAGCTTGACTGCGAATACTGTTGCAGGCACTTTCCAAGCGCTCGCTACCGTCAACGGGCTGAGTTCTTCTGCGGTGTTCTCGCTGCAAAACAATCCGTTGGTCGCAACAAACCTGACCATTCAGGTTGTCGATGGGCAAGGTCAGTCCGCCACAGTTGGCACCTTGTTTGCGAAGTCCCTGAGTGTTCGTGTCGTGGATGCGCAAAATCTCCCACAGGCAGGGGTGTCCGTGCAGTTTGATGCTATTGCGTCCGCAACAGGTGCTGGGGCGGCTTTCGAAGGCGCGGGTCAAAGTGCCGTGAGGGTCCTTTCCACCACAGACGCTTCAGGCATTGCCGTATCGCCTCGGGTGCGCGCCAACATGAGTGTGGGCGCCTATCAAGTCAGTGCGGCAGCCCAAGGGGCGACCTCCAGTGTGAGCTTCTCTCTGCAGAATCAGTTGGCGCAATCGCTGCGCTTGTTGTCTGTCGACGGTAATGGCCAGTCAGCACGCACCGGCACGGTGTTTGGTAAGCCACTGACTGTTCGGGTGGTGGATGCACAAAGCCGTCCTCAGAGCGGCGTAGCCGTGCGCTTTGAAGTGCAATCCAGCGGGGCTTCTGCACAGTTTGAAGGCCAGTCCACCAATGTCATTTTGGTCAACACCGATGTCAACGGGACCGCTGTATCTCCGCTGTTGCGTGCCAATGCGGTGACCGGGGCTTATCAAGTGCGCGCCGCAATCGCGTCTGACGCTTCTGCTGCACAAGTTTTTGATATGGCCAACGTGGCTGCACCAGTGCCAACGCCGGTGTTCACAGCGCCTTCTGCGACCGGCACGGGGCAAGTCACCGCGCGTGTTTCTGGTGGTGGCGCCTCCTGTGCGTTCAACCCCGACGCAACCAGGATGATGCCTGCTTCTGGAATGGGACCTGTGCTGGGGCAGATCCTGCTGCCACATGGCGTGTTTGACTTTGAGTTGGTCAGTTGCACACCAGGCGGCGAAGTCACCATCACAACGACTTGGCCAGACCTGCGTGGGATCACGGGCTACCTCAAGTACGGGGTCACCCGTACCTCTGGCGGCAGAAAGATTTGGTACCCACCAAACAACCTGCGAATCAGCGGTAACACGGTGTCGTACACGATCAAAGACGGGGGCCTTGGTGACGATGACTTGACGGTCAACGGCGTGATCCGTGATCCCGGTGGTCCGGTGATTGCTGCCGCAATCCCCGCGACAGATCCAGCGCCTATCCCTGTCATGGATTGGCGAGTTCTGATGTTCCTGAGCCTGTTGATCTTTGCGCTGGGAGGGGTTGTTCAGCGCCGCAACTCTCGGGGCACATGATGATCAGGGAATGCTTTTTGCGCCCGCTTGTGGTGGGGTGCATGGTCGTTCTGTCTGCGACTGTTTTGCCCGCGTGGGCGCAGGAGCCGGAGGTTCCTGCGTGCCTGCGCGTGGACTACCCCCAGCCCACGGTGCCTGAATTTGGCCATACCGAAGCACTTTCGTATTCGACGCAAGAAACGCAGTGTTGGGTCGACGTCGTGGAGGCTCGGCGTGCTGGGGGAATGGCTCTCGATGTGAGGGAGGCTGCGGTGGCTCCTCTGCCTGGCGCTGTTGCTTTGCCGCTGCCGTCGGTGGCGGACCGCCGTTATTTGCGTGACCAGCCTCTGACTTTGGTAGGAACAGGGGTTGATTTGCGTGCTTTGACAACTGCGTGCCTATCGCTACGCAAGCAAGGTTTCTCCAAAGTGCAGGTTTTGCTCGGCGGTGCGCGAAGTTGGGCGCGAATCCAGTCCGTTGACATGGTGACGCCGCAAGAGGCTTGGCTCGGTGCATTGGATGGCCAGTGGCGGTTGATCGGTATTGGGCTGCCTCAAGAGCAAGTACAGAGTCTTGTCGGGAAACCAGAAGTCAATTTACCGTCGTCGGTGGATGACGCAGCACTTGTGCAAGCGCTGAACGATGCAGAGCGTGCAAGGCCGCTGGGATCACACCAGCAATGGTTGCTGCTCACGCCAAACCAGGCCAGTGGGCAATCGTTGCTAGCGCGACTGCAGCAAACCCCACACAAGCCCGGCGCAAGAGCTCTGGCCTGGCTCTCTGGCGGTTGGGATTCTTACAACGCATATCTGCAACAGCAGCAGCAGTCGGCGGCCCATGCCGGGCGTCCTTTGCCTCGCTCGTGTGGTTCTTGAGCATTTGGGATTTTTCATGCGATCTATCGGTTCATTCATGCAAGTCCTCAAGGACGCTACAAACCAGCGGCGGTTGAGCGTGGTGAGAAGCACCGCAGCAACCTTCGTGGGACTGCTGTTGGGTGTTTGCGCATCCCAATCCGCCTGGGCATTGACCGTCTCTGGCTCTATTGCAGCGAACACCCGCTGGACTGCGGCGCAGTCTCCCATCATGGTGCAAGGCAATGTGACGCTGGATCAGGACGCTACGTTGACTGTGGATCCTGGCGTGCAAATACGCATGGAGCCGTCGTCCAGCTTCACAGTCATGCGCGGGGCTGTGCGTGCCGTGGGGACTCAAGATCAGCCGATCGTCATTACTTCAGCCAAGTCATCGCCAGCCCCTGGCGACTGGGGGGTGTGGCGTTTCACGGAAGGAACCCGAAACGAGCAAACCCAATGGGACTACGTACGTTTCGAGTACGGCAGCGGTCTCGTTGTCGAAAAGTCTTCTCCTACGTTGAACCGTGTTTCGCTGCGATTCAACAATGGACCCGCTGTCCGAATAGATCTGGAGTCGTCGCCTGTTGGCAAGGGACTTACAGCGGAGGGAAACCTGATCAATGCCGTGCTTGTGCCTGCAGGCGTGATTACTGGGCAAGTCAGTTGGGCACTGGCAGGCATCCCCTATTTTGTTGAGCAAGGTTTGGTGGAGGTCGGTCTTGCGCAGATGCTGATTGAGCCAGCGGAGGTCAAAGTACCGCGCAACTCGAATGTGCCATTGCGCTTGAAGCTGACGCAACCGGCTCCTCAGGGCGGGAGGGATCTTTCGATCACCTCATCTGCGCCTTATGTCGTGAGTAGTTACGCCATACAGAACTCCGGTGTCATAAGGGTCCCCGAGGGTGTAACTGAAGTCGACTTCAGCGTTTCAACGCTGTCTCAGTTGGGTACAGCTTCCATCTCAGTC
>CALMCS010000582.1 GCA_937862875.1 uncultured Comamonadaceae bacterium | reverse complement strand
CCAGAGACCCAGAGACCCAGAGACTTGCGCAGGTGCACTGCGTTGAATGGCTAAAACAATTCCTGCTGAGACGACGTCAGCGTGGTGAAGTCTTCGCCCAGAGGTTGCAAGATCGCGTCGGCAATCGGTTGAAGCTGCTTCGTCAGATAGTGCTCGTAGTCGATGAGCGAGCGGCGGCTTTCCAGAGGCTCCGGGCCGTTGGTGGTCATGACGTAGCGAATCCAGCCGCCGTTCTGGTATTGCATGGGGCGCTGCATGCGGACGTTGTATTCATCGGCAATGCGCGCGGCGCGCACTTGTGGCGGCACGTTGGCCACGTACTCATCGAGGCGATGCCGCAGGCGCTTGCGGTAGACGAGCAGATCGTCCATCTTGCCCGCCAGCGTGGCCTGCGCATACTCGGTGACGAACTCGCGGTAAGGCGCACCCTGGAAGACGCGCGAGAGCAGGCCTTCCTGGAACTGGCGCGCCAGTAGGGTCCAGTCGCTACGGGCCATTTCGAGGCCACGGTAGATCATCTCTTCCTTGCCGCCCAAGTCGACGCTGAGGCCTGCGTAGCGCTTCTTGCTGCCAACGTCCGAGCCTCGGATGGTGGGCATGAAAAACTTCTTGTAGTGCGTGTCGAACTCGATTTCGAGAAAGCTCTCCAAATCCTGTTCTTCTCGTAAGGTTCGCTTCCACCAGGCGTTGATGTCCCGGGTCAGCTCGGCCGCCACCGCGTGCGCCTCTTCGTTGGTGTGGGTGCGTTTGAGCCAGATGAAGATGGAGTCCGTATCGCCGTAGATGGCCTCGTAGCCGCGCTTTTCTACAAAGTCTCTGGTGAGCTTCACCATCTCGTGGCCACGCAGGGTGATCGCAGAAATCACCTTGGGGTTGAAGAAGCGGCACTCCGACGCGCCGAGCACACCAGCGAACGAATTCATCACCAGCTTGAGCGCTTGTGACAAGGGTTCATTCTTCGCGCGTTTGGCCTCGTCACGCGCGCGCCACAGCGTGGTCACGATTTCCGGCAGGCAATGCCGCTCGCGCGAGAACAACGTGTTCTGAGGCCCCTTGATGAGCCGTTCTGTGTCGCTGGCATGCAGGCCCTCGGCGAACCCCACGGGGTCGACGAGGAAGGTGCGGATGATCGAGGGGTAGAGGCTCTTGTAATCGAGCACCAGAACGGAGTCGTAGAAGCCGGGCTTGGAGTCCATCACATAGCCGCCGGGGGACGACTTGCCTTGGATATCACCCACGTTGGGCGCGACGTACCCGAGGCGGTGCATGCGCGGCAGATAGTGATGGCTGAACGCGGCGATGGAGCCGCCGAAGTGGTCGATCTGCAGACCCGTGGTGTGGGCGCGTTCCATCGCGAACTGCAGCAGCTTCGTTTTTTCAAAGATGCGCAGAACCAGCTCACAGTCGCGGATGTTGTAGACGGCGAGCGCGGGCTTGTCTTCCTGGTAGCGGCGTTCGATCTCCGCCATCTTGTCGTACTCGTCCCCGATGTCTTTGCCCTCGCCAAGCAGCTCTTGCGAGACGTTCTCGAGGCTGAACGAGGAGAAGTTCCAGATGGCAGCCCTGAGCGCTTCGATGCCGTCGATGACCACGCGGCCGGGCATGGGGGCGAAGAGATAGCCTTGCTTGCCGGGATGGGTACGCCAGACAATCGGCCTGCGCTCGCGACCCAGCAGAAGCTGCGTTGCGCAGTCATCCGCCGTTTTCTGCAGCACGCGCAGGTCGAACTGGATGACGCTCCAGCCAACGATCACGTCCGGGTCATTGCGCACAAACCACTCGTTGAGGTGATCGATCATGGCCTTGCGCGTCGCGCAATAGACGAGTGCAAAGCCGGGCGGCGGCACCGCATCGGCAGGTGGCTCACCGAGCATGTACACCACGCGCTCTGGCATGCCGTCGAGCGCAATGGAATAGAGCTCCTGGTGCTGGCTGGTTTCGATGTCGAGCGACACCACCTTCAACGCGGGCCGGAAATCGGGTGAAGGAAGGAGCTTGCAGTTCACCAGCGCGTCGTTCTCGATCTGCCCGCCTTCCAGCGTCACGCCTGCGGTGATGAAACGCTCCATGAGGTAGCGCTCGTGCGGCCGCACATCGGCCTCGAGCAGCGATATGCCCAATGGCTCAAGCGCGCGTGACAGTCGTCCCAACTGCCGAAACTGCGGCGCGTAGACGCCGAGGACTGGGTTCTGTTGAAAACTCTTGAGTTGCAACTCCCGCAACTCCGCTCCCGGCATGACCAGCAGTTGCGCGTTCACCGTGGCGCGATGTTGGCTCTCGACGAAGGCCACCGAGGTCTGACCTGTCAGGAGCACCTTCAACGGTCCGTCCTCGGTCGCCAGCCAATACTCGAGCTCGGTACCCTGCGGCGTGTCTCGCCAGTTGCGGGTCAGGATGAAGCCTTGGCGGTGGTGGGGCGGCACGGAAGCGGGGAAGAAAGAGGGTGTTGATGGTGAAGAAGCGATCTCAGAGTTTGACAGACTTTGATTGCTTTTTCTGATGAACACCTTGACTGCCTTGATCGCCCGGACGGCCCGCCGGCGGACTTATGGGCGAGGCTCTTTACCCATCATCTTGTCCATGAACACGCTAGGCCGTTCCGCATGCGCCAGCAGGGTGAGCACGCGGCGGGCGCGGGTAATGCCGACGTAGAGCAGGTTGCGCTCTTCGCGGCCCGTGCCTTCGGGGGCGGGGAATTCGCCTTGCGTGAGGTGGGGAATGACGACGTGATCGAACTCCCAGCCCTTGACGCTCACGATGCTGGCCAGCAGCAGTTTCTTCTCGGGTCGGGAGGCGCGCTGTGTCTGCTCCAGCTCGTTCAAGAACTCAAAGTATTCGAACGCGGAGATGAACTTTTTCGCGGCGAGTTTGAGGCCTTCGATATTCGCCAGCGCCTCGGCGCGGCGGTGTTTGGAAAGGTAGGCGTCGCTGATGATGGCGCGAATGTCCAGCGTGTCGAGTAAGTCGTCCAGAAACGCCGGACCGGTTTGCGTGCGTGCAAGTGCGCAGGCCGCCTCGAGCTTTTTTCTCATGGCCGCGTCGGTGTTTCTCAGCACCTGATTCTCGAAGAACGAGGTGAGAAAAATCGGATTCTCGTTCACGGCCTGAACCGCGGCGGCGAGCAGCTCTGCTTGGCTTTCACCCTCGCGGCCTTCGACGGAGATTTTGCTGCCGCTGAAAAACAGCAGGGCACCCAGAACCTTCTCGCGAATGTCCTTGCTCTGCAGGCTTTCCAGATTGTCGGTGGCGACTGCCAGAATGCCGCGCACGAACAGCACCTCCGGGCGCATGAGGTAGCTCTCGAAGCCTTCGAGCACGTAGGGAATGCTGTCCTCGAGCAAGCGGTTTTCGATCAGCACCGATTGCCAGGGATGGCGCAGCAGAATGGCAAATTCATGCATCTTCGCGCGGGGCTGGGCCTTCCACTTCAGGGCCGCATCGACGACCAGATCGGCACATTCCTGCGCGGTGGTGAACGTACCCGTCTCCACCTTGGTGTCGTGCGTCGCATTGGAACTGTAGGGCTTGTCCGCCAGTCGGCGCGCCTTGATGGCCAGCGCGTTGCTGAAACGGTAGCTGTGCGTGAGCGGGTAGGTTTTCACCTGCCGGTTGGAGTGCGCTTCGATGGCCTTGTCCATGAAGATCGCGTCCGCACCTGCGGCCTCCAGCACCACCTGGTCGACGTCGCCCATGCCGCAGAAAAAACTGGGAGTGGTGTTCAACACTTCCATCAACACCTTGAACATGGCCTGGTTCAAGTCGTGCATCTCGTCGACGACAACCACCTTGGCCTTGTTGGGCCAGGTGCGTAGTTCCGTAACGGTCTCGCCCTGATGCAACAGCCGCGCCAAGTCGTAGGTGGCATCCATGGCACCGCGATAGAGAGGCGTGTCCGCATTCTCGCGGCGACGAATTCGCTCGTAGGCGAGGTAGACCTTGAGCTGCGTGTATTCCACGCCAATGCTGGCCGCGTAGTCCGGATCCACGCTCTGCTCTTCACGCTCGAGAATGTCGCGCATCGTGCCCTTGAGCCGCGCGCTCATTTTCATGAACTCTTCCACAAACCAACTGTCGCCAATCGACGGCATGCAAAGCTCGTCGCGCCAGCGCTCGGACTCGTCGTTCTCCACGCGCTCTACGGCTTCCCAGAAGTGGCCACGCAGTTCTTCGTCCTCGGCCAGAACGGGTACGTGCACCTGCTCCATTTCCCTCAACACATCGGAGCAGAACTCCTCAAATGTCTGAATGCGCAACTGCTTCACGGCGTGGTCTGCCACCCCCATCTTGCGCAGCGACCGCGTGAGCGCGCGGCACGCGGGCTGCGTGTGCGTGAGCGCAATGCAATCGGTGGCGCGCACATTGCGCTGCAGACTCTCGGCCAGACGCAACGCCAACGTCGTGGTCTTGGCCGCACCCGCATTCGCCTTGACGATGATGGTGCGCTCGCGAGCGGTCTGGATGGCAAGCTGCTCATCCGTAGGCTCGATATCTTTCGGCGTGAAGTAGGCGACGCCTGCAACGGGTTTGTCGGTGGACACGGGGCGGGATTCCAACTGCTGGTGAATGGTGGTGATGGGCGGTGTGGACCATTGTCGCCCTATTCAAAATTCCTCCACACGCAGACGGCGAACGCTGGCTCCGGTGACCGCCTGCAACTGCTGCGCCGCGTTGGCTGCCGCGGCAT
>CALMCS010000581.1 GCA_937862875.1 uncultured Comamonadaceae bacterium | reverse complement strand
CCATCGGTATTCCCTAAATAAATCTGATATTACCATCACTCAGAATCGGAATGTCCGAGGAGTCACCCGCAAAACACGGAGAAATCAGGCCATCAGGTGCAGCGTCCAGCGACCGGCGTCCTGCCAATCCAGACCGGATTCATTGCGCAGATCGGCTGCGAAGGACGCGCCGCAGCAGACGGAAAGCACCGCGTGCTGGGCGGTGGCGGTCTGCGCGATCCAGCTTCGGGCGTGACCCACCTGGTCCGGGGCGGTGGAGCGATCGACGCTATCCACGCCATCGCTCCCGAGTCGGCACTCGAGCAGGGGCAGCAAGGCGAAGTCCACGCCCGTGCCAACCTGCTTGAACCAGGCTTCCTTCAGGCTCCACAGTTGCACAAAGCGCAGGTGCCGCAACGCGTCATCTGCGATGGCAGCCAGGCGCTCGCGTTCTGTGGGCGTGCAGGCCATGGCGGCCAGCTCGGACAGGCGGCTGGCGGGTTTGCGATTCAGGATTTCGATGTCGACGCCGATGGGTCCGGGCGCGACGGAGCATGCGAGGTAGTCCCCGCTGTGGGAGAGAGAGAGTTGGTGGCGGCTTGCCTCAGCAGCGCCGTGAAAGTCGACATGAAGGTGCGGCGCGCTCCCGCTGGGCGCATCCAACTGCCACGCAGAGATCGCGTTCGCGCTCGCGTCCCCCGCAAGCATCAGGCGCAGCGCGTAACGGCAGGCCAGGAATTCATCACGTCGGCGTGGCGCATGCAATTGCGCCAGCCGATCGTGTTCGGATGAGGTCAGCCAACCCAGGTCGGAGTGCGCGATGGCATCCCCAAGGATTGACTGCGTTGCGACCAGCAGTCGTACCGGCGCAGCAACCTCATCCATCGGCAATCACTTGCCCGTCTTGGCGTACGTGCCCTGGAGCGTGGTGCCCACGACCACCGCACCGGCGCGGCATTCGATGTGCGTTGGGTTCTTGACCACGTTGCGCTTGTTGAAGCTGTGCAGGTCGATCACGGCGTTGGCACCCTTTTGCTTGGCCGAGTCCTGGAAGGCGATCAGCGCGGACAGAGCGGCCCACTTGCAGGCAGTGGCATCATCCTTGCCGACGCCGTTGGTCTTCTTGTTGGAGGTGTCTTCGCCCAACTTGGCGCTGACACCCGGAGTGCGCGCACCCGACAGGTAGAACTTGACGCTGCCGTCCAGCTTGCCATCGGCCGAGCCCATCTGAACCACTTCTTCCAATGGAATCAATACGGCATCGTTGCGTGCTTGTGCCGCAGTGACCGCGCCCAGAGCCAACAGCGCGAACAGCGCCTTTTTCTTCAACGTCATTTGTCTTCTCCTGAGATGTGGGTCGTTGACCCGGTTTGAAAGTGACCGAAAAAAATCATTCCGCAGTGGAAGGCCAGCGTTGAAAGATCAACGAGGTGTTGATACCGCCAAACGCGAAGTTATTGCTCATCACCACATCGGTCTTGAGCGCACGCGGTTGGTGAGTGATGTAGTCGATGGGCGCGCAGCGCGGATCCACCTCGGTGAGGTTGGCGTTCTGTGCAAACACGCCTTCGCGCAGCATCTCGAGCGTCATCCAGGCTTCGAGCGATCCGCAGGCACCGAGCGTATGGCCCATGTAGCCCTTGAGCGTGCTCACCGGGACGCGATTGCCGAACACCTCGTAGGTGGCGGCAGACTCGGCGATGTCGCCTTGCTCGGTCGCCGTGCCGTGTGCGTTCACATAGCCGATGACATCCGGCGAGACGCCCGCGTCGGCCAGCGCCAGACGCATGGCCTGTGCCATCGTCGCGGAGTTGGGGTGGGTGACATGGGTGCCGTCGCAATTCGTGCCGAAGCCGATCAGCTCGGCAATGATGTGCGCACCGCGTGCCTTGGCATGTTCCAGCTCTTCGAGCACAAAGGTGCAGGCACCCTCGCCCAGCACCAGGCCGTCGCGCGCCGCGTCGAAGGGGCGCGGTGTGAGCTCGGGCGTGTCGTTCTTCACGCTGGTGGCAAACAGCGTATCGAAGACCGCCGCCTGCGTTGCGTCCAGTTCTTCGGCACCGCCGGCCAGCATGGCGACTTGCTTGCCGCTTTGAATCGCTTCGAACGCATAGCCGATGCCCTGACTGCCCGAGGTGCAGGCGCTCGACGTGGTGATCACGCGCCCGGTGAGTCCAAAGAACACGCCAATGTTCACCGCGGCGGTGTGCGCCATCATCTTGATGTAGGTGTTGGCGTTGATGCCTTCGGTGGTCTTGTCGGCAATCATGCGGCCAAAGTCGCCGATGGCTGCGGGCGTTCCGGCGGACGAGCCGTAGGCCACGCCCATCTGGCCGCTCTTGACGAACGGATCGCCGAGCAGGCCCGCATTCTCGAGCGCCATCTCGCTGGCCCGGGTCGCCATCAGCGCCACGCGGCCCATGCTGCGCATGGTCTTGCGGTTGTAGTGTGCGGGCAGATCGAACGCCGGAACGGTGCAGCCGAGCTGCGTATTCAGGCCTTCGATGTCTTTCCATTCGTCCATCGCGCGGATGACGTTGCGCCCGCTGTGCAGGTGCGCACGCACGGTGGGCCAGTCGTGACCCAGCGGGCTCAACGCACCAATCCCTGTCACCACGACGCGGCGTTTGTTCATCAAGGCACTCATCCCAACATCCCTCCGTTAACGGAAATGACCTGGCGCGTCACGTACGACGACTCCGGTCCCATGAGAAAAGCCACCACGGCAGCGACTTCGTCGACCGTTCCCATACGCCGCATGGGAATCAGCTCCATCGCATGCTCCAACACTTCCTCGCTCACCATCTCGGTATCCACCAGGCCCGGGGCCACGCAGTTGACCGTGATCTCGCGCTTGGCCAGCTCGATCGCCAGCGACTTGGTCGCTGCGATGACGCCCGCTTTGGCCGCACTGTAATTGGTTTGTCCGCGATTGCCCATTAGTGCTGAGACGGAGGCCAAGGTAACAATTCGTCCGGGCTTGCGGCGGCGCACCATCGGCATCACGATCGGGTGCAGCACGTTGTAGAACGCATCCAGATTGGTGTGCACCACGGCATCCCACTCCTCGCCGGTCATCGCCGGGAACGCGTTGTCACGGGCGATGCCCGCATTGCACACCACGCCGTAGTACGCGCCATGGGCCTCGATGTCGGCATTCAGCGCATCGGCGCTGGCGGCGCGGTTGGCCACGTCGAACTGCAGCACACGCGCGGAGCGTCCCAGCGCTTGGATCGCCTGCACGGCTTCCTGCGCCTGCTCCACGCCGCTGCGGCAATGCACCACGATATCGAAGCCATCACGCGCCAGACGCAGCGCAATCGCGCGTCCGATACCGCGACTCGATCCGGTCACCAGCACGGTGCCTTTTGAGGTCGAATCATTCATTATTGGGGCTACTCCCTGTTGTTTTCAGTGCACGCAGATAGGCGAGTCCGTCTTCCGGCTCGTAGACCGACACGCGGGCGGTCGCCCATTC
Organism: uncultured Comamonadaceae bacterium; assembly: GCA_937862875.1. Lineage (GTDB taxonomy): Bacteria > Pseudomonadota > Gammaproteobacteria > Burkholderiales > Burkholderiaceae_C > Diaphorobacter_A. The sequence continues at coordinate 1,850 of CALMCS010000581.1, read as the reverse complement.
CTGCTCGCCACTCAGAATTTTGCAATCGAACATTCCCAGGCCGTTGTCACTCAGCAGTTCGCATTGAACGTGCACGGCGAGTGGTGTGCCCGGCGCGAAATACTCGACCGAAGCGGAGAACTTCCGGGTGCCCAGAAGAAAGCCCAGCTTGACCGAGTTTCCCGCCTGCGACCCGCGCCAACCCGCCCATGCCGCCACCGTCTGCGCCATGTACTCCAGACCCACCCACGAGGGCATGCCGGCGTCCTGCAGGAACAGACCATCGCGCGGCACGATCACCTCGGCCACGGCTCCTTCTGCGTCGGCAGAAACCAGCCGGTCGATCAACAGCATTGCGCCGCGGTGCGGCACGTAGTTCTCGATCGGTAGAAATTCCTTCATCTTCATTCGTACTTGTGTTCTTGATTCTTCGAATTCATCAGGCTGCTGCAAAAAGCAAGGCGCTGTTGTTGCCACCGAACGCAAACGAGTTGCTCAGCACCGCGCGCACCGGTCGGCCCAGATGGGCACCGGGCGCGACCACCCGCACCTCGGGCAATGCCGGATCGGGCACACCGTCCCACCAATGCGCAGGCAGCTTTCCGTCTGGATTATCTTGGAGAACATGCCACGCAATCGCGGCCTCCAGCGCCCCCGCCGCAGCCAGCGCATGGCCGGTCAGCGGTTTGGTGGAGCTCACCGCCACATCGCGACCGAACAAGGCATGGACCGCCAGACTCTCCATCGCATCGTTGTGCGGGGTCGCCGTGCCGTGCAGGTTGATGTAATCGATCTGTTGGGCGGTCATGCCCGCGCGATCCAAGGCCTGTTGCATGGCGGACTGCGCGCCGCGGCCTGTCGGGTCGGGCGCGGACATGTGGTGCGCGTCCTGCGTCTCGCCCCAGCCTGCCAGACGCACCGGTCCGGCCTCGCGGCTCACCACAAAGAACGCTGCGGCCTCGCCCAGATTGATGCCGTGCCGATGGGCGGACAGCGGATTGCAGCGCTCGGCCGACACGGCCTCCAGCGCGCTGAAACCCGCCACCGTGAAGCTGCTCAGCGCGTCGACGCCACCGGCCACCACCGCATCGACCATGCCGCTGCGCAACATGCGCGCGGCGGAAGCCAAGGCCTTGGCACCCGATGAGCAGGCGGTGGAAATCGTATGGACCGGGCCCTTGATGCCCAGATGCGTGCCCAGAAAGGCGGCCACATCGCCCAGTTCCTGGGCGGAATAATGGAAACCCTCGGGAAACTGCCCCGTTTGGCGATGGGCGGCGGCGGCCAGCGTGCCTTCATCCAGACCGCCGGTGCTCGTGCCCACGATCAGCGCCACGCGCTCAGGACCATGGCGCGCAATGGCGGCATCCACCGCACCGCGAATGTCTTGCATGGCGGCCCAGGCCAACGCGTTGTTGCGCGAGCGCTGCCACTCCGGCGCGAAGTCGATTGCGGGCAAGGCGGCGTGCTCCGGCAGGCAGCCGAGCGCCAATACGCGACCGGGCGAGTACTGCTCGGTCATGCGCAGCGTGTGCGGATCGGTGGCGGAAAAAACGTTCGCGCGCATCTCGCTGGCACTCACGCCCAGCGCGCTCCATGCAGACGCCGCATTCAGAAAAACATCGGTGCTCATGGCTTGGCCACCTCTTTCTGGCACAGGTTCGCGCCGCCCGGCGAGTCGATGCGCAGCGTCCACGCGCCCTGCGCATAGACGATTTCCACGGCCTGTGAATCCAGATAGTTCACTTTCGCGCGCTCGATGCCCGCGTACTTCAATACACGCTCGTTGGGCGCTGCCTGCAACGTCCACTGCGGCGGCAATGCGCCCACGATGGCGGCCTGCGGCCAGAAGGAGAGTTGCAGATCACTCA
>CALMCS010000580.1 GCA_937862875.1 uncultured Comamonadaceae bacterium | reverse complement strand
GAGCAAAGCGGCAACCAGTACATCTCGCCATCGCTGTGCTTCAAGTTCCACTACTTCGCGCTGCGCAAGATGCACTTCCTGATGCGCGCCAAGGCACTGGTGGCATTCCCCGGCGGCTTCGGCACGCTCGACGAGTTGTTTGAAGTGCTCACGCTGATTCAAACCGGCAAGGCCAAGGCATTGCCGATCATTCTGTTCGGCACCGAGTTCTGGAAAAAGCTGATCAACTTCGAAGCATTGGTCGAGCAAGGCACGATCTCCGCCTCGGACCTCAAGCTGTTCAAATACGTGGATGACCCGGCAGAGGCCTGGAAGTTGATTCAGGACTTCTACAAGCTCTGATCGCCCAGCGCCTGGGCGAAATAAACCCAGAGCGCTACAGCGACCGCAACCGCAACCGCATCAAGCATGCGGTTGCACTGGAAACTTCATATTGCGCATCCCCCACGCAATGCGTGATCCCGCGCCCACCGCGCCGCCCACGATCCAGAACAAACCCGCCACTCCCACCAACGCCCCGGCGTAGCCAAAAATGATGGGCATGGCCACGCTGGACCCGTTGATCGCCATGAGCCGCAAACCCAGCGCCTCGCCGTGGCGCTCGGGCGGCGTGAGTTGGTGCAGCATGCTCATGATCATCGGTTGCACCGAGCCAAGCGCCAAGCCCAACAAAATCGAGCAAGTCCCCAGCAGCACCGCCGTGGGCATCAGCGGGTAGACGGCGAACAGTGCCGCCGCAGCCAGCATGGCTGCGAACAATACGGTGGCTTCTCTCAGCCGTTCTGCGACGAAGGGCATCACCACGCGAATCAGTGCGGCTGCGAGCGCAAAGCATCCCAGAATCGTGCCGATCGCCGACGCCGACAGACCGCGTTCGTAGCCGAGCAGCGGCACGACAAAGGTGTGCACATCCCAGCACGAAGACAGCAGCCAATTCAGAATCAACAACCGGCGGAAATTGGGGTCCTTGAGCAGGTCCCAGGCCTTCTGGCGCTTGCCGCCATTCGGCGCAATGACCGCAGGCATTTCCTGCGCGGTCCGCACCCAGAACCAGGTCAGCAGCGCCATCCCCATCATCATCGCGAACGCGGCCCGGTAGCCCGTGGTGCTGCCCGCGTACGCGCCCGCATGGTCGATCAGCAAGCCGGCAAAGAACGGCCCGATGAAGTTGGACACCGCAGGCCCAATCGCCAGCCAGCTGAACACCTGACGCAACTGGGTCGGATCATGTGCGGCCCGGCCGACGTGGCGCTGCAGTGCAATGGTGGCGCAGCCCGTCGCGGCACCGGTGCACAGCGCGGCAAAGCACAGCACCGGAAAGGTCGGAAAAAGCACCGCGGCCCCGGTCCCCACAGCGGCCACGATCACCGCATATTTGACCGGTCGCTTGAGGCCATGTCGATCGGCATAGCGCCCCGCAGGCAAGGCCAGAAACACCTGAGTGAGCGCAAACAGCGCCAACAACAAACCCACGGCGACGGCGCTGTAACCCTCGCGCAGCGCCAGCAACGGCGCGGCCATGCGCATGCCCGTCATGCTGGCGTGAATACAGACCTGGCCAGCGATCAGACGCGCAAGAGAAGCACTCACCTTATGCGCCCTCTTCCTCGTTCGGCACGTCATCGGAGGTGCCGGGCAGCTGAGGCTGTTCGGGCGGGATTTCGGGCGCGGGTAGATCTTGCACAGAACGCAGTTTGCGCTGAATGGCGCGCGTGCGCACGTCGACCTGGTCGAATTTTTTCACCGCCGCCTCGATCGACTTGCGGGTGGCATCCACCACCGCTCCAAAATTGTGGAACTCGGTCTTCACCTCGCCCAGAACGGACCAGACCTCGGACGAGCGCTTTTCAATCGCCAGCGTCTTGAATCCCATCTGCAGGCTGTTGAGCATCGCGGCCAGATTGGCCGGGCCGGTGATCATCACGCGGCAATCGTTCTGCAGGGATTCCATCAGTCCCGGACGGCGAATGGCCTCGGCAAACAGGCCTTCGGTGGGCAGATACAGCACCGCAAAATCGGTGGTGTGCGGCGGCGACACATACTTGCTGAAGATCTTCTTGGCTTCCAATCGAATCGACGATTCGAAGGCGTTGCCGGCCGCAATCATGCCCACCCGGTCGGCCGCGTCCGTGGCATCGAGCAGGCGCTGGTAATGCTCCACCGGGTACTTCGAATCGATGGGCAGCCACACCGGCTGCTCGTCCTTCTTGCCGGGCAAGCGGATGGCGAATTCGACCAGCTCATCGCTGCCGGGCACGGTCTTGACGTTGCGCGCATATTGGTCGGGCGAGAGCACGTTGTCGATGATCGCGCCGAGCTGCATTTCGCCCCAGGTGCCGCGTGACTTCACGTTCGTCATCACGCGCTTCAAGTCCCCCACGCTGCCCGCAAGCGTCTGCATTTCGCCCAGGCCCTTGTGAACTTGTTCGAGGCGATCGCTCACCAAGCGGAAGGATTCGCCCAGGCGCTGCTCCAGCGTCGCGTGCAATTTCTCATCCACCGTGCGGCGCATTTCTTCGAGCTTGGCGGAGTTGTCGGTTTGGATCGCGGCGAGGCGTTCGTTCAGCGTGCGGCGCAGGGTCTCGGCGTTCAGCTCACTCGACTGGCTGAGGCCACCGAGTTGCTTGTTGATATCGCCCTTGACCGATTCCAGCGTGCCGCGCGTGTTCTGCACCAGCGCGTCGAAGCGCTGCGCAAACGCCGAATCCAACAGCGCCAATCGCTGATCGAGTTTGGTTTCGAACGAACCCAGCGAGGTCTGCAACTCGCTGCGGCTGATCCGCGCTTCGTTCACGGCCAGCGCGAGACGCTCTTCCACCGTGTCGCGCACGCCGTCAAGCGCGTCTTGCGAGGTCTGAGAAAACGCGCGCAGATGCATGGCCATGCCGCTCATCGCGCCATCGTTCTTGGCCACGGCCAATTGCGTGGCTTGCGAGAGGCTTTCGAGCGCCTGCATGCGCTGCTGCAGCTCGGGCGGCAGCTCGATCCGCGGCTTGCGCAACACCACCACCACGAGCAATACCAGCACGAGCGCCAACAAGGCGATTGCGATCAGGGCGAGCGTTTCAACTGTCATTCAACAA
>CALMCS010000579.1 GCA_937862875.1 uncultured Comamonadaceae bacterium | reverse complement strand
ATGATCGCCAAGATCAACGCGGCGGTGAACCAGGTTCTGAGCACGCCCGAGATGACCAAGCGGCTCGAAACCTTGAAGGCCGAATTTCAGCCGAACAGCGCGGCGCAGTACAAGACGTGGCTGGATGGACAGTCAACGACCTGGGCGAAGATCATCAAGGATGCGGATATCAAGATTGATTGATTGATGGATCGCCTGGTCGGTCGTTGCTCGGTCTGTCAGCCTTTCAAGTCGCGGCGGCGGACCAGCACTGCGCCGGTCGCTGCGGCCAGCAGGCTGAGCAGCGCCAGCGCCCATTCGTTCAGCGTCGGGACCGGCGTCGCCACCGTCACCGGTGGGATGACCTTGGCCTCGGTGGGCATGACGGGGTCGACGATTTCGCGGTTCACGGTCCAGTCTTCGTCACCCTTCTGGCCATCGGTGACGGTGAATTGCGAGACCTTGCCGCTGATCTGCAGGTTGTCCGGAACGAAGTAGCTGCTTTCGGTGGCATCCTTCGCGGCCTTTCCGTATTTGGAGAGGCCTTGAACGGCGTTCGGCCACTCGATGCTCACCGCGACGGGCGTGGTGTCGCAGTCGATCAGCTTGAACTGGAACATGCCCTGCGGCAGTACCTGGTCCTTGGGCAACGTGGCCGGTGCTGCGACAAAGCCAGTGGCGCTGTTGTCAAAGCGGCAGGCCGCGCCACCCCCTGTGAAGCTGGCGATGGCCGTGCCGCCAGTTCCGCTGGTGGGGACCGTGGTGCCCGTAAAGCTCGTATTCACAGGCACAAAACGCGCGGACACCGTGGTCGCCTTGTTGACCGCAGCAATGCTGCACAGGGCCGAGGTGCCCGCACTGGTGCAGTCGTCGCCCCAGCCGGTGAAGGCGTAGCCGGACGCTGGAATGGCTTCGCATGCCACGGGTGTGCCCTCTATCACCAGAGCGCCGTTGCTGACCACGGTGCCGTCGGCGGCTTTCTTGCACAGTGCGCTGCCATTCGACATAGCTGAAATGGTGAAAATATAAGCGGGGGCGAAGGTCGCGGTGACGGTGCAGTCGGCGCTCACGGGGCCCGTGGTGTAGTCATCGATGCCCTCGTCAGTGGCGGTACCGAAGCAACCGCTGATGGATTGGGTCTTGTAGCCGTTGGCGGGCTTAGCCGTGCAGGCCGCTGTGTTTGTGTTTTTTGCCAGAGGATCGCAGACCAGCGATCCACCTGAGCCGTCGGCGGGAGTGGTTGCAGACGAGACAAACCACAAGTTGGGGTCGCGTTCGAACAAGAGGGTGACGTTGCAAGCGCCGGGACTATTGAAGATTTGATATTTGTGGGTCCCTGCAAGGACGTTCTTCACAACGACGCATTTGTCGCCGGTGGCTGAGGCCACTCGATAGCCCGGATCTGGCATCGCAGTGAACGACATGAATCCGGGCGGTATCGTCAATTGACTGGTTTGATCGACGCTGCCGTGAGCCCCCGGCGTCACTGTGAGCGTGATCACGTCGGGGCCAGCACTGGACGCTCGAACATATTTACCGTTTCCGAACACGACGGCTGAGTTGCCGCTCGTCAGGTTGAAATTAATTTTCGCAGGAGTTCCCCAAAATATGTCAGCGGGAGTACCGGGAAATATGGGAAGAATATAAGGAGGGGCGGCGGGATTGAAGTTGTTTCCGGGCTGCAGGGAACCCAGTTCATTATTGCTGGGCATCCGCCAAACTTGGATTCCTCCAAATCCAGGGGCGACATTCAATGCTGTAATGGCCGTTCTTGCTGCGCCACTTGACGTAAAAATTGTTGGTGTACCACTACATTCTTGTTCCACTTCATCCCACGTCATACCGATGGTGCAACGCTGGTAAAAGGTTCCGACGTTCACTGTGCCAACGTCTACCACTACGCTGTGGTCGGTTGGAACCACCTGAAAGTCGAAGGTCAAGTTGGGCCAATAGCCAGTGACGAGTCGGATGAATTTCCCGCCACCAGAAGATACTGAGGTGGTTCCATCTGCAAAATCAAGCACAAAGTTGCCAATGTCTTTAGTCGCCGACAACGAAAATTTTGTGCTGGACCAGAATTGATCCGCGGGAACATTCGGAAAAATGCTGAACGCGGTTGGCGATGCGCCTGCAGGCGTTGGCACCATCAGTCGGAGCTCATTGATATTGGCGATGCGCCAGCTGGTGACCGCCTCGAGGGGCAAACCAGAGGCAATATTGAAATTGTCTACCGCGTCTTGGGCATCCTTCACGCTGCTGAATGCGGTAGGGGTACCCGTACAGGACGACGAGCCCGCATTCCAGGTCATGCCGAAAGTGCAGCGCTGAAAACGCATGTCGTCGCCAATCACGGCCTGTTTCTTGCCCACGAACTGGATGAGACCCTGGTTCGCTGAGACTACTTTGAAGTCGTCAGGAGACGTCTGTGCCTGAGTGCTTGCACAGAAAGCCAGGGCCAGTGCGCCTGTGCCGAGTTGCAACGAATACAGTCTCTTGCGCGTTGCTGTTCGATGTCTGAAAAACATGCCGATTCCTCTGAAATTGCGTGTCCCAGTGGTGAGTCGCTGGGCTGGCCGCGCACGTTGCAATGAGAAACGGCGCGGGAGTGCAACAAATATCGCGGTATCGTCAGGTTTTGTCGTTCACCCGAACGCGGTATATTGATTGGTAAAAACCCTTGGTTTTTTGCGCGAGTGGTTGGCGCTTTCCCTCAACACCAGGCATGGTCACGGCCACCGTTTCCAAGGCCAAACACGCGAATCTGCCAAATTGGCGTGGCACCGGGTTACATTCGAGAATTCAACGAGGAGCACATCATGGCCAAAGGCGAACAGCGCAACGACAAGGCGAACAAGAAGCCCAAGAAGGACAACAGCTTGCCGCAGGATTCTTCCGGCACGTCGACCCGTCCAGTGGCACCTGTCACTTCGGTGGCACCCAAGGGCAAGCTGAAGAACAAGTAAGCGTTCTGCTAGTCCATTGGGGGGAGCACCTCACGACCGGCAGTCACCATGCCGGATCGTGATCCCCCATGAAAAACACCCCAAACGTTGGACGCATGTCCAAGCCTTTGGGGTGTTGTTTGGGGATCGGCTTGTTTGAACAGCCGATCGCCGGAATCCGTGTCGGCAGCCGTATCAGGCCATGCTGACCGCGATGAATGCCAGCAAGAACATCATCATCGCGCCGACCAGTGGCAGAACGACGGGGATGACAGGCACCACGGCTTCGACGGCGTCACGTGCGTGAGCGGCTTCTACGTCGGCTGCGTTGGGCGCGAGATGGTGATCGTTGGCCATGTGGGTATCTCCTCGTTTATTGATGGATGCGGATGCTTGAATTTTCTCAAGTTTAAGCGAATGCCGTGATTTTGGTTGGCAAAGTGGCAGGCGGCGTGGGCGATTAGCCTCAGGGTTTGACTGGGGCTGGGGTCACCTCAAATCAGATCCGCTTCCATTCCGGCGGAGCGCAGCTGAGCCAATACCTGCTGCACATGCTCCTTGCCGCGGGTCTGCAACACCAATTCGATCTCCACGTTCTGGGCTGCCAGCAGCGTGAAGGCGCGCTGGTGGTGGACTTCGTCGATGTTGGCGCCCGCAGCGGCCACCGTGGTGGTGATCTGAGCCAGCACGCCGGGAATGTCGCGTGCGCTGACCTTGATGCGCGCCAGACGGCCCGAGCGCACCATGCCGCGCTCGATGATGGCGGCGAGCAGCAGCGGATCGATATTGCCGCCGCTCAGCACCAGGCCGACCTTCTTGCCCTTGAATCGCTCGGGGTAGCGCACCAGCGCCGCCAAACCGGCAGCGCCCGCACCTTCGACCAGCGTTTTCTCGATTTCCAGCAGCATCAGCACGGCCTGCTCGATGTCGCCTTCCTGCACCAGCACGAGGTCGTCCACGAGGCGCGCGATGATTTCCTGCGTGATCACTCCGGGGTGACCCACGGCAATGCCCTCGGCAATCGTCGATGTGCCCTGCTCGTGGTGCGTGCCCTTGATGGCGTTGACCATCGCCGGAAAGCGCGCGGTCTGCACGCCGATCAGTTCAATCTCTGGCTTGAGCGCCTTGGCCGCCGTGGCGATGCCGGCCAGCAGGCCGCCGCCACCCACGGCGATGACCAGCACGTCGAGATCGGGCTGCTCGGCCAGCATTTCGAGGGCTACGGTGCCCTGGCCGGCGGCGATGGCTTCGTCGTCATAGGGATGGACGAAGGTCATGCCGCGCGTTTCGGCCAGCGCGTAGGCGTGGGAGCGGGATTCTTCGAGTGAATTGCCGTGCAGCACCACCTCGGCACCGAAGCCGCGGGTGCGCTCCACCTTCACGCCGGGCGTGAAGTTGGGCATCACGATCACGGCCTTCATGCCGAGTCGCTGTGCGTGATAGGCCACGCCCTGCGCGTGGTTGCCCGCGCTCATCGCGATCACGCCGCGCGCCTGCTCGTCCGCCGAGAGCTGGACGAGCTTGTTGCACGCGCCGCGCTCCTTGAAGGAGGCGGTGAATTGCAGGTTCTCGAACTTGAGAAACACCTGCGCGCCGACGATTTGCGACAGAGTCTTGGATTCGACACAGGGCGTATCGAGCACCTGGCCTTGCAGGCGCACGGCCGCGTCTTGGATGTCTTGGAGCTGAAGCATGGTGCAGCATTGTGGCGCAGCGCTTTGGGCCTGCGTTCAAAATAGTTTCTATCCGATGCGCGCCAGAGGAGAGGACGGCAGGGCTTACCGGGGAAGCGCTCTTTCCAGCAGCGCATCGATGTCCATGCCGCGCGTATCGATCGCGCCCACCACGCCGGAAAGCCCGGTGGGGCTGGCCAGGCGCGTGGCGATGAACGCGTCCGACACCGCAGCCGGGGCATGCCGCAACAACAGGCAGGCCTGCGCGAGCAACACCAGCCGCTGCACCAGCAGGCGCGCAATGCCTTCGAGCTGCTCGGGCGGCGCGGTGAACAGCGCGTGCAGCTCATGCAGCGCCTTGGCCAGCCGCGGCTCGTCGAGCGCGGCGTGCGAGAAATCGGCAAACAGCACCTGCAGGGCATCCCGCTCACGCGACAGCGCGCGCAGCACGTCGAGGCACATCACATTGCCCGAGCCCTCCCAGATCGAATTCACCGGCGCTTCGCGAAACAGCCGCGCGACGATGCTCTCGTTCACATAGCCATTGCCGCCAAAGACTTCCATCGCCTCACCCGTCAGCTCGACGCCGCGCTTGCAGACCCAGAACTTGGCGGCGGGCGTCATCACCCGTTTCCACGCGCGTGCCAGCGGATCGCCGGTGGCATCGTCCTCATACGCCTGCGCCAGCCGCATCGACAGCAGCAGCGCGGCCTCGCTCTCGATCGCCAGATCGGCGAGCACCGCGCGCATCAACGGCTGCTCGGCCAGCACCGAGCCAAAGGCCGTGCGCTTGCGCGTGTACGCAATCGCCTGCACCGTGGCCGAGCGCAGGATCGCCGCGCTCCCGAGCACGCAATTGAGGCGCGTGTAGGTCGCCATTTCGATGATGGTGGGAATGCCGCGCCCTTCCTCGCCCACCAGAATGCCGAACGCCCCCTCAAACTCCACCTCGCTGCTCGCATTGCTGGCGTTGCCGACCTTGTCCTTCAACTGCTGCACGCGCACCTCGTTCTTGCGCCCATCGGGCCGCCAGCGCGGAACATAGAAGCACCCGAGCGGACCGTTGTCATCGTCCAGATGCGCCACCACCAGATGCGCGTCGCACATCGGTGCCGAGTAAAACCACTTGTGTCCGGTGAGCGCATATTCCGCACCACGCCCGCCACCCGCGACGGCGCGCGCCAACGTGGTGTTGCTGCGTACGTCCGAGCCGCCTTGCTTCTCGGTCATCCCCATGCCGATCCAGATGCTCTTTTTTTCAGCAGCCGGCACATCGCGCTCGTCGTACGCGCGACTCAGCAACTTCTCGCCCAGCGCCGCCCACAGCGCCGGCTCGCGCTGCAGCAGCGGAATGCTCGCCTGCGTCATGGTGGCGGGGCACAAGGTGCCTTGCTCCACCTGCCCATGCAGATAGAACCCCGCCGCCCACGCCACCCAGCGGCCCTTCTGCGGGCTGCCGTCTTTGTCTTCCAGAGCCAGCGAAACCAGCCCTTGCTCGCGGTACATGCCCAACAAGGAATGCCACGCCGGGTGAAACTCCACCCGATCCACACGCCGGCCGCGCGTGTCGAAACTGTGGAGCTGCGGCTTGTGCCGATTCGCCAACTCCGCCCATTCAAAGGTGCGCGCACTGCCCAGCTGCTGGGCGTAGGCGGACAGCGCGGGCTGCGACCACTGCGCGCCTGCGCGCTCCAGCGCATCGTTCAAGGCGGGGTCGGTCGCCAGCAAGTCGTAATCGGTCCAGTCGGGGAATTGGTTGGTGACTTCGTGCGTGCTGTGGTGGCTGTTGTTGTTACTACCACTGCTGCTTTTGCTGCTGCTGCTCGTTGACATGGCGACCTCGCTGGATGGCTGGATGGACGCTCTATTGCATAGCTTTTGGGCGGGCTTGGCAATCGAGGGTCGCTATGGGGATTTGGAATGCGCCTGTTTGACGCTCCAACCTTCACGCCCCAAATTTCACGCTGCCAGCACACCGGCACGCAACCATTCCCCAAACACCTGCATCGCCCCACTCTCGGTGCGTGACTTCAGGCGCGTGAGCCAATAGCCGCCGCAGTCGAGCTCCTGAGGAAACAAGCGCACGAGCCGACCGCTCATCAATTCCCTGGCGAACAAGCGCGACGGCAGCAGGGCCACGCCACAGCCCAAGGCGGCGGCTTCGGCCAGGGTGATGGACGAGTCGAAGACCATGCCGCGCAGTGCGGGACAGGGGAGACTCTCGGCCTCCTGAAACCACGCGCTCCACTCGTCCGTGCGGTAGGAGCGCAGCAGCACTTCCTTGCCCAGATCGGCCACCGTTTGCACGCGTGCCGCAATGGCGGGGGCGCACATCGGTGTGAGCGGCGCGCGCAGCAGCAGCTGGGCTTCTGTGCCGTGCCATGCGCCGTCGCCGAAACGGATGGCGCAATCGAGCCCTTCCCCAGCCATGTCCACGCGGTTGTTGTTGGTGAACAGGCGCAGGTCGACGAAGGGATGGAGTTCCTGAAACTGCGCGAGGCGCGGCAACAGCCAGCCCACCGCAAAGGTGCCGACCACGCCGACATTGAGTACCTCGCGCGGGCGCTTGTCTTGAAGATGTTCGAGCGCCTGCGCGATGCGCGCAAACGATGCGCTGAGCGCGGGCAGCAGCGCCAGGCCTTCATCCGTCAAGGCCAACCCGCGCGGAAGACGCCGAAACAGCGGTTTGCCGAGCATGTCCTCCAGATTTCGGATGTGCTGGCTGATCGCGGTTTGCGTCACATGCAGCTCTTCGGCGGCCCGTGTGAGGTTCAGGTGCCGGGCGGCAGCATCAAAGGCGCGCAAGGCATTGAGTGGCAGGTGCATGGCGTGGACCGTGAAGTTTTTCTTATGGCTCGCCCCAATTATCTGCGATGGTCAACCCGCGCTGTTTTTCATAAATTCACGCCTTCATCCACTTCAGTATTGATAGCGATCATGTTGAATAAAAGACAGTTTTTCTTGGGCTTCGGCGCGGTGGCTGCCGCCTCCAATCCGTCCTTCGTCTGGGCCAGCAAGCAGGCCAGCAAGGTGCAAGCGGCGGGGCAAGCCGAGTTTTCCAAGGCGATGAGGGCGCTGGAGAAAACCGCCGGTGGCCGATTGGGCGTGGCGGTGCACGACCTGCAAACCGGCGCTGCCTGGCAGTGGCGCGGTGCGGAACGCTTTCCCATGTGCAGCACCTTCAAGGCCACACTCGCGGCACAGGCGCTGGCCGCGGCGGACCGAGGGGAGCTCCATCTCGACAAGCGCGTGCGCTTCGAGCGCTCTGCGCTGGTCGAGCACTCGCCGGTCACCGAACTGCACGCCGGGAAGCCCGAGGGATTGAGTCTGCGCGAGTTGTGCGAGGCCATCGTCGTCATCAGTGACAACACCGCCGCCAATCTTCTGCTCGAAGAGCTGGGCGGGCCCGCAGGCCATACGCGATTCATGCGATCGATCGGCGACACCCTGACCCGCCTTGACCGCAACGAGCCCACAATGAGCAACTGCACGCCGGGTGATGTGCGCGACACCACCACGCCCCAGGCCATGCTGCTCAGCCTGCAAAGAATCTCTCAGGACAACAAGGTCCTGAAGGCAGCGTCTCGGGAGCAATGGCTGAACTGGTTGATCGCCTGCAAAACGGGTAACAACACCCTTCGCGCGGGTGCTCCCGGTTGGCGCGTGGGCGACAAGACGGGCGCAGGTCCGGCAACGCGCAACGATGTGGCGATCCTGTGGCGGCCCAGCGCGGATGCGACCGTTGCGGCCAGTGCCAAACCGTTATTCATCAGCACGTATCTGACCGAATGCCAGGCCAAACCGGAAGTGCGTGACGCCACGCTGGCTGGCGTGGCGCGGGAGACGATTCGCTTGATTGGCGAGATCGCCTGATGGATGACTGATTGATGAATGGTTCAGCTCTGGAGTTTTGAGCGATCAGAAGACAAGCGGGCAGAGAGCATTCGAAGCGCTAATTCGTCGCTCTCTTCTGCGTACGGCATTGAAGCAGAGTAGTGCTTGATCAAGCGGATAATTTCGTTTGAAATTCTGTTCATGCCGCGTACAGCCTTCATGGCCTGAAAGGGTGCTGATTTCTCAATACGAACGCATAGAATTGCAGAGCGCAACCGTCCATCGGGAGAAGAATAATGTCATCTGAAAAAATCCAGATCTTTCTGAAGAATAAAAACTGGTGGTTCGATGACGTTGCTGGAGAATATCTGAGTGTGCTGGATCAAATGGGAGTGGAACGGGACTCAGAATTTGGCGAGTTTTACCTGCATGCGGAAGGGATTCCGAATTTTGTGAGTGCTCACGGTGAGTTGCTGCAGGTTTGCTGGGCCGCGTTGAATACCCGATATATCGAGGGCACAAGAAAACTGAAGGACACCTTGGGACTTCCCTCCAGCTTTATTGCATTGGATTCGTTTGAGGGTGGAAGTGGGTATTTTTATGACCGCCTGAGCAAGGGCGTCTACGAAGTCGAGCTGGGGGCGAAGCTGTCGGCGATTAAAAATGGGTGCCTGCCGGATTGGCAGAGGTTTTCCCATTTTCTGGAATTCTTTTTTGAAATCGAATCAAAATAAGATTCTGCCGATGCTATGTGTAAAAAATTTCGTCCAGATGCTTTATTGATCTGTTGGCTGATTTTGTAAACCTTACGCCCTTAAAAACTTACGCACGCGCAAATCTCAGCCTGAAGCAGGCACCACCCTTGGTCGATACATCCGCCTCCACCTTGCCACCCTGCGATTCGGTGAGTGCGCGCACGATCGACAGGCCGAGGCCTGAGCCTTCGCGGCGGCGTTTGCCGGGGGCGAGGGCGAAGCGTTGGAACGGGTGGGTCTTGAGTTCCTGTGGCAGGCCGGGGCCGGCGTCGCTGATTTCCAGTTGCACCCACGGTTCGCCCCGTTCGTCCTGCAGCGTTTTCACTTCCACGCCCAGCCAGTGGCCGCTCGAGGCGTGGCGCAGGGCGTTGCTGACGAGGTTGGAGACGATCTGGCGCATGCGGTCGGGGTCGGCGCGGATGTCGCTTTCTGCGTCGCCTGCGGGGAGGGAGAGCTCGACCTGCATGTGGGCGGCCTGGAGCTGCGGTTGCAATTGGGCGAGGGTGTCGCCGACCAGCTCGCTGAGGTTGAGGCGGTGCTTTTCGAGGGACAGCTGGTCTGCCTCGGTCATGGAGAGGGTGTGCAGGTCGTCGACCAGACGCCCCAGGTGCTCGGCCTGGCCCAGCAGGGTGCGAAATTCGGCCTGGTCGGCGGGGATGACGCCGTCGCAGATCGCATGCAGGCGCGCCTTGAGTACGGCCAGGGGGGTGCGCAGTTCATGGGAGATCGATGCGGCGGTGGCGCGGCGTTCGGATTCGAGTTCTTCCAGCGAGTCGATCATCTTGTTGAAGGTGTGCACCACGTCGCCCATTTCGCCGTGCGTGCCGTCGGTGACCGCGCGCGCCGAGAAATCACCTTGCTCGACCCGCTGGGCCACCTCCACGATCGACGCGAGTGGCCGTGTGACGTAGCGCGACACCCAAAAACCCACGGTGAGGCCAAACGGCAGGCACACCAGCAGGCCGATGAGCAGCGAGACCTGTTCGCCGAACAGCATGTCTCCGCGCCAGTATTGGCCGTAGATCTGCATGGCGCGCGGGCTGTCTTCGAGGTCCTGTGCGTTGAGCTGGTCGAGCTCGATTTGAATGGGGCCGGGCAGCGTCTTGTAGAACTGGTAGTACTGCACGCTGGAGAAGGCCCAGGCGCAGACCGAGAGCAGCGCAATGGTGCTCAGGACCGTGGCGGCAATCCACAGTCCGAAGCGTACCCAGATGCGGTTCAGACCTCTGGACATAGGCGGTAGCCGATGCCGCGGACGGTTTCGATCAGCTCCTGTTGACCGGCCAGCTCGAGCTTGCGGCGCAGCTTGGAGAGGTGCGAGTCGATCACGCGTTCGAGCGCGTCACTCTCGGGCAGGCAGTTCTCGATCAGGTACAGACGTGAAAAGCAGCGCTTGGGCTGGGCGGCGAGCGTCGAGAGCAGGCGGAATTCGGTGAGCGTGAGCGAGAGCGACTTGGATCGGCCCTGGGTGTCGTAGACCATGGCGCTGTGGGCCTCAAGATTGATCTCGAGCGCACCCACGCGGATCGGAGCGGCTTCGGAGGCCGGCCGCGGTTGGGAGCGCCGGAGCACGGCGCGCACCCGGGCCACGACTTCGGCGGGGTTGAAGGGCTTGAGCACGTAGTCGTCGGCACCCAGGCGAAGCGCAACCAGCTTGTCTACATCGTCGGCCAGCGCGGTCACCATGATGACGGGCGTCTGGCCCTGGTCACGGATGGCGCGCAGCACGTCGATGCCGTCCATGGTGGGCAGATGGATGTCGAGCAACACCAGGTCGGGTGCGATCTGGCGAAACATTTGCAGGGCCTGCAGTCCGTCCGAGGCGATCTGCGAGCGCAGACCGTCGCGCTCGAGGTAGGCACTCAGAATGGTGGCAATGCCCGGTTCGTCTTCAACGACCAGAACCAGGGGGGCCGCTGTGGGGGCGGTATTGGTTTTCATGAGAGACAGTCGAAAAGTCGTCACCCGCAGGCTGGTGCCCAAGGGTCGGTTTGCTGGACATTATGGTTCCCCTTGCGCGAATAGGCGAGCCGGCTGGAGTCTCCACAAATCCTCCATAAACCCTGCAACCTCGCGCAAGTTTGCCGGGGTCAAATGAACTGCAAAATTTTTTCCGCCGTGGCCCCTTTCCTTTGTTGTTGGGTCTGCGCTTTATTGCTGCAGTGTGAAAGCAACTTCTCCCTCCCGCATCGTCCTGAGTCTCGCGTTACTGACCGTGCTGACGGGGTGCGCGTTCGCGCCGGAGCCCACGGTCGATCGTTCCGCGCCCGCCCAGTGGACCCAGCAGCCAACAGACCGAACAGACCGTGCGGGTGAGCCCACCCCCGGTGCGAAGCTGACCGTCGCCGATCTGCAGACCTGGTGGAGCCGCTGGAACGATGCCGAGCTGAATGCGCTGGTGGATCAGGCGCTGGCGCAGAACCTGGATCTGGCACAGGCGCTCGGTCGTCTCAAGCAACAACGTCTGCTGATGGGTGTGGCGAGTGCGGCCTACCAACCCGAGGTGAGTGGCGGGATTCGCACACTGCAGGACGTGGCGGCGGTGGACTCGTACTTCCACGCCAGCATCGACGTGGCCTGGGATCTGGGCTTGTTTGGTGCCCGCGAGGCGTCGCAGCGCTCGGCCCATGCCGAATTGTTGAATGTGCAGGCCTCGGTACGGGCGGCCAGCGTCGCCCTGGTGGCCGATGTGGTGCACCGCTATCTCGACATTCGCATGGCGCAGTACCAATACGGACTGTTTGCCGAGCGCGTCGCTTTGGATGAACGCACCGTGCAACTTCTGAAGGTGCGCAGGGAGCAGCGCCTCGACACGACCGAGGCCGTGCACCAGGCGACCCTGCAGCTGTCCCAGAGCCGCGCGCAGTTCATCGCCTTGAAAGAATCTCAAACCCGCGCGGCGCATGCGCTGGCGGTGTTGCTGGGCCGCTCGCAGCCCGACCCGAAATGGCTGGCGGACGGCAATGTGCAGCGGCCATCGCAGCATCCGGCCCTGGATTTGCAGGTGCTGCCCGCCGATCTGCTGCGCACCCGCCCCGACATTCAAACCGCCGAAGCCGCAGTGGAGCGCGCCGCCGGTGCGCTGGGCCTGTCGCGCTCGGCGCTGTATCCGCGCTTTGCCCTGTCCGGCTCGCTGCTGTTTTCCTACAACCTGACGCAGAACCGGCGCACCACGGCAGACCACATGCCGCTGGTCGGTCCGGTGATCGACATTCCGCTGTTCGACTGGGGCCGTCGCCGCTCGCAGGCCGATGCGGATGAGGCGGCGCTGGATGTCGCGATCATGGGCTATCGCCAAAGCGTGCTGGAAGGCATCGCCGATGTGGAAACCGCATTGGCTGGCCTGAGCGCGCAGCGCAAGCGGCTCGATCTGCTGCAGAGCACGCAGACCTTGATCGCCGAGCGTGACGCGGTGCTCGCGCGCCGCCAGCAATTGGGATTGGCCAGCGAGTTCAGCCGCCTGAGCGAGCAACGCGCCGCGCTGCAGAACCGCTCCGAGATGGCGGTGGCACAGGGCGCACAGGCGCTGGCCTACGTGGCGCTGTACAAGGCCCTCGGCGGCGCGCCGTTGCCGGCCGAGCTGCAGGCCGCAGAGCCTCCCGCTGAGGGACGCCAGCCATGATCGCCCTGGCCCGCAAGACGCTTGCATATGAATGGCGTCGCTTCGTCCCATCGGTGTTTGCGGTCGGCTTTGCCGGCGTGCTGCTGGTGATGCAGGCGGCGTTGGTGCTGGGTATTTTCAGCACCGCGGCCATCTATGTGAGCGCGTCTTCCGCCGACCTGTGGGTGGGCTATCCCGGAACGCAGAGCGTGAACTTCGGTCGCACGATCAGTCCCGATGTGGAGATGCGCTTGCGCATGGAGCCCGAGATCGGTGCCGTGGAGCCCTATGTCTGGGTGGACGGCGACTGGCGTGCCCGCAGCGCCTCGGCCGAGGCCGTGGGTGGTGTCTCCATCTATCTCTCGGGCATTTCCACTGCGGACGGCGCGATGATGTTCGACCGCGTGCTCGCACCTTGGCAACGCCAGTTGCTGCGCGAGCCGGGTGCGGTGATCGTCGATCGGGCCGATCTGCCGACGCTGGCGTCTACCGAAGGTGGCGCGGCGTGGATCAACAACCATCCGGTGCGCATCGTGGCGGCCGTTGACGGTCTGCGCGGTCTGGGGGGCGTGAACGTGATCTCCTCGCTGTCCTCCGCGCGCGAAATTTCAGAACAACCCGCGAGCCGCGGCAGCACCTATTTGTTGGCGCGGGTGCGCAAAGGCAGCGACGTGAAGGCGGTGCAGCAGCGTTTGCAGCAGGCGGGTTCGAGCTTTGGACCGCACGAGGTGTGGACCGCCGCCGCGTTTGCGCGCCGCTCGCAGCTGTACTGGATGTTCGACACGGGCGCGGGCGCCGGTGTGCTGTTCATGGCGATCGTCGTGTGTCTGGTGGGCGCGGTGGTGACCAGTCAGTCGCTCAAGTCCGTGGTCGCCGGATCGGCGCGTGAATACGCGGTGCTCAACGCCCTGGGCGTGAGCCGCGCTGCGCTGGGCCGTGTGGTGGTCGAGCAGGCCTGTTGGATTGGCGGCATGGGGCTGCTGCTGGCGATGGTGGCCAGCACCGCATTGCTGTCGTTGGCGCGCGTGTACCGCGTGCCCGTCGCGTTGAACGGCACGGCCATGCTGGCCTGCGCCGCCTTGGTCGCCGTGTTGGCGCTGCTGTCTGGCATTGGTGCGATGCGCGGTTTGCTGCGCGCCGACCCTGCCACCTTGCTGCGGTGATCGCCATGAACATGATGACCGCCCCCGTTCCCCATATGGGTACGAAAGTGCCCCAGGTCCAGCCCAGTCTGCAGGCCGTGCAGCTCAAGAAATCGTATCTCTCCGGCGTGGTGCGTGTGCACGTGCTGCAGGGGCTCGATGTGGATTTGTATCCCGG
>CALMCS010000578.1 GCA_937862875.1 uncultured Comamonadaceae bacterium | reverse complement strand
TTGTTGCGATGCCTTGCCGTACCAATGTACTGTCTGCGCCATCGACGCCTAGCCTGGCACCCTATCTCGTCATTCGGGGCCCAGTTCCTGGGTTCTGCTCGCTGCGGTGATCGTGTTGGGATACCGGGGGCCCAATTCCGTTTCTGGTAATTGGTTGATTTGTGCTCCGTAATGAGTTGTTGTGCGTTAGCGTTAGTCACATAGGTTTCATTGTTGCTCGGTAACTTCGCGGTTTCCTCCGGATCGGATGCTTCCGATAGCGGCACTTTGACCCTCGTGATTTACCTAGCTCATGAATGCTTTTCAGATACGGCTGCTCTGCGCAGCCGTTCCGTTGATTGTTGGCTCCAGTGCCTTTGCGCAGAATGTGCTGAGTCAGAAATTTGAATCGCTCGCGGCTCCCGGCCAGATCGCATCTACTGGCCCCAGCGGTTGGTCGGTTCAAACCTTTTATGCCGATGGCTCGTCGGATGCCGTGCAGTTGACGCAAGGGACGGCCGAATGGCTGGGCTGGAAGTTTTTGGACAAGAGCACGTGGCTCGCGAAGAAAACGGCGAATGCCTCGACCAAGCGCGGCGATTTTGCTCTGGGCCTGAATGGCATGGCCGTCATCGAATCCGATGGCTTGCGGGCGCAGAAGGTCTATAGCTCGTCGTTGATTGCGCCTGCTGTCAACGTGTTGGCGGGCAAGAGTTATGTGCTCCACTTCAACGCGCATTACCGCCAGGGCCAAAGTCCGCAGACGGCGGATGTGCTGGTGACGTTTGACAAGGGGCCGGCGGTCAGTTTTGCGGTCACGGCCGATGCGCTGAACCAGGCCTTTGAAAGGACCTTTGCGATTCCCGCAGGCGCGACCACGGCGCAGTTGAGCTGGAACTACCGCAGCACCAGCAACAACTGGTACTGGGCGCTGGACGATGTTTCGCTCGATCAGGACCAGTCCGTGCCGCCGCCGCCGTTCGACCCGTCGGCACTGCCGAAGACGGACCAGAAACCTGCGCTGAGCATCGGCCCCACGCTGCAGAACCCCGGGCCCGATCACATGGCGGTGATGTTGGAGACCACAGAGAAGGCGCCCACCGTCTGGGTGCGCAAGGCCGGTAGCACCACGCCGTTCACCATCGTTCAGGCTGCGAATGCGGTGGGTGATTTTAGCGATGCGAGCATTTTCTTTGCCGATGTGAAGACGCTCGAGTCCAACACGCTTTATGAATATGCGGTGGTGACCGGCACCAGCGCCGCGCCGAAGGTGGCCGGTCCGTACCAATTCAAGACCTGGCCGCGTGAATCGGATGGGGTCAAGAGTGCGAAATTCGCCGTCGTGTCCGATACCCAGGATGTGAAGGACGATCGACTGAAAAACATCGTGCAGGGCGTGATCAAGAACGATTGCGAGGCGGCTGCCGCCCAGTGTGCGCAGACGCTGGCCGGCTTCATGGTGCCAGGCGATTTGGTGGGCTCGGGCGGCACGCGCAGCAGTTGGGTGGCGGATTTCTTTGGCCCGCTGCAGGCACTTTCGGCCTACGTGCCCTTGATTCCCGCACCGGGCAATCACGAGTACTTTCTGGAGCAGGCCAGCGCCGGCGCTGAAAAGAGCTGGGCGAAGACCTATCGCAAGTATTTCAACCGCATGCCGGCGAACGGGTCCACGAAGCATCCGCTGCACTGGTACTCGCTCGACTATCTGGGCCTGCGCATCGTCGGCAGCGATTTCACTCCCGCGTCGGCCATGCACAACACCGGCAACTGGAACAACTATGACAGCGGGCGCGGCCTGTTTCGCGCCGACTACATGAAGGAGCAGCTGGACTGGTTCACCGCGCTCATGTCGCAGACCCAGCAAGACAAGAAGCCTTATGTCGTGCTGCTCAACCACCATCCTTGCCTGAGCGAAAAATGGCGTCAAGGCGAGGTGATGGCGGCCTGTGATTTCATTGCGCAGCTGGAAGACTATGGCCGCAGCTCGGGTGCCATCACCGCCAATCTGAACGGGCATGTGCACTACTACGAGCGCGGCAATTCCATGGACAGCCGCCATCTGTGGCTGAACGTGGCGTCGGGCAGTGGAGCGCTGGAAGGCGCCAAGCAAGACGACGATTCGGACCTCGACGTGATCGTCAACTCCAAGCTGAGCTTTGGTTATGGCAGCCTGCAGGTGGCGTTTGGCGACAAGCCGAGCCTGGAGTGGAAGCGCTACGACCTGGGCGGCAGCGCGGTGAGTGCGATGGCGGACGACTCGATTCGCATCACCAGCGAGGCGTTTGCCGCCAAGCCGAAGCTCCCGCAGGCGGCGCTCGGCAAGGTGGATCCGGCGAAGGTGCAGTTGCGTTATGCGGTCGACCCCAAGAACGCGGCCTACGAGGCGCAATGGCAGGTCTCCAAGGACCCGAAGTTCGGCACGGCACAACCCGTGTTCGACGTGTGGGGCAACGAGACGCGCCGCCGCAACTGGTCGTACATCAACGGTCAGCGCGTGGACACACAGAAGAACGCGGACATCGCCACGCTGGATCTTGGCCGCATGCTGCAGAGCCCTGAGCGCGTCTATCCCAACGGGGCCGCAAGCACCAAGCGCGG
>CALMCS010000577.1 GCA_937862875.1 uncultured Comamonadaceae bacterium | reverse complement strand
GTTGGTCGGTGCGACGCGCAGAACCTTGTGGCGCAGCAGATGGAACGCGGTCGAGGCACCGACCACCAGATCGGTCGGCGCTTCGCCCGAGAACGTGCTGGGGGCCACCTTGGGCGCAGGGGCGGGCGCGGCCGTGGCGTCCCCTGGCATGTAGACCTTGGTGGGTTTGGGGGGTTGCGGCTCCAGGAAACGCAGATCTTCTTCGGGGTCGTCCCAGGACGCAACGGGCTTGGCCACGTTGCGGCAGTAGGGGTTGCCCATCGCGCGACACTCGATTTCGCGCACCAGAATGCGCTGACCCGTGCAGGTGCTCAGATGTCCAGCGCTGTATCCGACCTCGGTCCAGCAGACGGCGTGCGACCCGATGCCGTGATGCGCTACATGGCCCTCGTCTTCGATGGAGTGCTTCCAGATCCACTCACCGTAGTAGTCCTTTCCCTCCAGCGAGTGCGAGTCGTCTCGCGCAATGCGTTCGGCCAGCACAAAGCCTTGCAGTGAATGAAAGATCGCACCGGTTCGCATCAGTTCCACCAGAGAGGCCTTGCCGCCGCTCATCTTCCAGGCCATCTCTGCGTCACGACAACCGGCGGCATAGCCGATGCGCGTGAGCAGGCCACGTGCGGTGTCGACGCCCAGAGAGGCGACGAGTTCTTCACGCAGCGATGAAAACGCGTCCGCGTTGAGCATCACCATGCGCCGGTCATCGAGCCAGATCTTTCCTTCGTTGGGTGAGAAACGCAGCTTGGATGCGAACTCGCGCACGTGCGGCAGGTTCATGTCCACGAGTATTTCGGGAATCGGAATATTGGGCGCGGAGACGAAGCGTGTGGAGCCCTTGGTTGGTGAATCTTTGAGCTTGTCAACGGGTGGTTGAAGCATGGGCGGTGTCTCGTTTGGTTTTGAAATTTAGCAAGGGCATCAACAAACGTTAGGAGAGAGTTCACAAATTTATGAATCTCGGTCCACGTCTTTTAGAGGGTGCAACTCTATAGAAACCGGAAAAAACCGAAGCGGGGTTTTTACTTATTTTCCCAATGAAATTTCAAGCAAGAAGCATGACAACGCGCCGCTGCTTCTGCGAGTTGGCACGGCGCTTGCGGTAGTCACCCTGTCAACACATATCCGCATAGGGAGACAGAACAAATGGCAGAAATTTCTAACCTGGGCTATGCCGTCTTTGGTGTCAGCGATCTTGCGCGCTGGGAACACTTTGCGGTGGAGCTCATCGGCTTGCAGGTGGGACGCAAGGAAGAGGGCAAGCTGCTGGCCCTGCGCATGGACGAGCAGGAGCAACGGATCGTTCTGGAGCAAGGCTCGGACGACGATGTGCGTGCCGCAGGCTGGTCGCTTGGTACCGAAGAAGCGTTGGAGGAGTATGTGTCCCAACTGCGCGAGAGCGGCGTGAAGGTGGAGCAGGGAAGCAAGGAACTGGCACGAGCACGTCGCGTCGAGAAGCTCTATGTGTGCGACGACCCGAATGGTTTCAAGCACGAGTTCTATTTCGGCGCAGCGATTGCCACCATTGCCAATCCGTTTCGGTCCTCCGTGTTGAAGGGCCCCGGATTCTGTACCGGCCCTTTGGGCATTGGCCACTTGCTGCCGCGCGCGGTGGACTATGCGGCATCGGTGGAGTTCTACCGCAAGGTGCTGGGCTTGAAGGTCAGCGACTACATCCGCGAAGAATTGGCACCGGGCATTGTGGCCGACGCCACGTTCTTTCACTGCGGATCGGCGCGCCACCATTCGCTGGCGACGGCGGCGATTCCCAGCGAGAAGATTCTCAATCACATCATGATCGAAGTGATGGACATGGATGACGTGGGCCTGGCCTACGACCGCTGCACCAAGGCTGGCTATCACATGTTGCTGGAGCTGGGCCATCACCCCAATGACAAGATGTTCTCGTTCTATGTCGAAAGCCCCTCGGGCTTTGGCATGGAAGTGGGGCACGGCGGCATTCTGGTGGATGACTCCTGGGAAGTCATCAGCTACAGCAAGATGAGCGACTGGGGACACAAGCGCAACCCGCGCCGTCCCGTTGCTGCTTGATTGTTGCGAGGTCGCCATGCAAACCGCAACAAATCAAAGCACACGCTTCACCCCGCCGATCGCGAGCCGCTGCGTGCCTGGAGCCATGAGCGCCGATCTGCCTGCAGGTCGCTTTCGCAGTGGCATGTCCAAACTGGGTGGTGCCTGCACCATCATCACCTCGAGCCACGAAGGCGAGCGCGCCGGCCTGACGGCCACGGCCGTGTGTTCGGTCAGCGCCGAGCCGCCCCGTCTGCTCGTGTGCATCAACCGCAACGTGCGCGCACACCAGATCATTTCCGAAGGCGGTGTGCTGGGTGTGAA
>CALMCS010000576.1 GCA_937862875.1 uncultured Comamonadaceae bacterium | reverse complement strand
AACGCCAGCGCCGCACCGCACAGCAGCGGCTCCGCACCCACCGCAGAGCCCATGCATGCCGACGTGCAGGCCAGCGTGATGCCGTGGAAACCACAGCCCCTGCTGACGGCCGATGCCCGCCTGAAAAGCGTGGACGTGGCCGCGTTTTGGCCGCAAGGCCCGCGCACGCTGTTGAGTGGCGAACTCCAGGCGGGACCGGTTGCGGCCGCTGCCGATGCTGCCCCGGCCGACAACGAACAATGGCAACTGCATGCGCAGTTCAACAACACCCTGCGCGGTGCGTGGGACAAGCAACGCCTGCCGCTCGACAGCATCGACGCCGACGTGCTCTACACCGGCACGCAGTGGCAGGTGAAGCAGGCGGCGATTCAGGTTGGCAAGGGCAAGATCGAGGCAAGTGGCTATTTCGAGCCCGCGACGCAGATCTTCGAGGGCAGCGCCAAGGTGCTGCAGCTCAACCCGGCCGATCTCTACAGCACGCTGGACGCCGTGCCCCTGCAGGGCAGCCTGAGCGCGCGTGCCGATCAGGCGCAGAAGGTGGCCTTCGAGGCCGACCTCAAGGCCGCCGGACCAGCCCCGCGCGCGGGCAGCAAGACACTGCGCATCCAAACGCTGGCCGCCAAGGGCGAATGGGCGCAGCCGGTGCTCACCCTGTCGCAATTGAAGGTGCAGGCGCTGCAGGCGGACATCAACGCCAGCGCCGTGCAGTACAACGTCGAACAGCAAGACGGTCGCGCCCAGCTCAAGGCCGACGTGCCCGGCGCGGCGCTGCAGGTCGATGGCCAGATGAGCCCGCAATCCGGCAAGGGCACCGCCGCCCTGCAGCTCACCTCCGCGCCCGCACTGATCGCCTGGGCCAACACCCTGCCCGGCGTCAAAGACCCGCTTGCAGGCGCCACGCTCGAGGGCAAGGCCGATCTGCAAGTGACCTGGAATGGCGGCTGGGGCAAGCTGCTCAAGCGCCTGCAAGCCGCCACCGGCGACCCACTGCCGGCCAGTGACCTGCAACTGACGGCCAACCTGCGCGGCGAACAACTGCGCTATCTCGCCAAGGACACGCCTCCGGCACAGGCCATCGTGGTTCCCAAGCTCGCACTGGCGATCAAGGGCAGCCCCGAAAAAGCCGACATCACGCTGACCACCAACGCGCGCAGCGATGCGCAAAGCGTGCAGCTCGACACCGCCCTGCAAGCCGGATTGGCCACCGAACGCGGCTCCGCGCCCTTCGATTGGAACGCCAGCATCCAGCGCCTGCAGGCCGAACTCAACCCCGGCAAGGACAAGCCCGGTCCGTGGAACGTGAAGCTGCAATCGAGCACGCCGGTGCGCATCGCCCAGCAGACCAGCGGCACGCGCGGCAACAAGGTCGTGCTCACCACCACCTATACCGCCTCGGCCGGCAACCTCGAAGTGACCCCGCCCACCATGCCGCAGCGCAACCGCAGCGGCGCCGAGCCCCTGAAGCCCGTCGTGCTGGCCTGGGATGACACGCGCGCCGCCAAGGCTGGCGACGGCCAATGGTCGCTGCGCAGCACCGGGCGCATGCAAGGCATTCCGCTCAACTGGGTCGATGCATTCAGCATGGGCGAAGGCGAACCACCACTGGCCGCGGCCGGTTTGAGTGGCGACCTGAGCTTCAACGGCAAATGGGATGTGGACACCACCGGGCCCGAGCTCAAGGCCTTGCTCACCGTGGAACGCGCCGCGGGCGATCTGCGCCTGGCCGTCGACGACGGCGGCAGCGGCACCACGGTCATCCGCAGCAGCGGCCCGAGAACGGGTGCCGCCGGCACACCGACGACACAGAAGGTGACGGGTGTGGGCATGCGGGCACGCATCAAGGATGCGCGCCTCGAAGTGCGCGCGCAGGGCAGCAACGTCAACGCCAAACTGCTGTGGGACAGCGAGCGCGCCGGTCAGATCACGGCCGACCTGAACACGCAACTGGCGCAGCAGGACGGCCAATGGATGCTGCCCGAGAAGGCTCCGCTGTCGGGCAAGGTCTCGGCAAAGATGCCGGACATCGGCATCTGGGCCCTCTTCGCCCCACCGGGCTGGCGCGTGCGCGGCACGCTGCAGGCCGACGCGACCATCAGCGGTGACCGCTCCGATCCGCAGTGGCAGGGAACCATCAACGCCGACGAGCTGAGCGTGCAATCGGTGCTCGACGGCATCGACCTGCAGGGCGGCGTGCTGCGCGCCAAGCTGCAGGGCACGCGCCTCGACATCACCGAGCTGCGCATCAAGGGCGGCAGGGGCAGCAACGCGCGCATTCTGGGCTTCAGCGGCAACCTGACCAACGCTCCCGAAGAAGGCGGAGAACTGACCGGCGGCGGCTTTGCACAGTGGATCGCACCGACACAGGAAGGCCAACCCGGCAACTTCACCCTCGACCTGCAGGCCAAGGCCAGCAAGCTCCAGGTGCTGGTGCGCGCGGACCGACAGGTCAGCGTCTCCGGCACGCTGCAGGCCAAGCTGGACAACGGCCAGTTCACGCTGCGCGGCGACCTGACCACCGACCGCGCCACCATCATCCTTCCGGAAGAATCCGCGCCATCGCTCGATAGCGACGTCGTGGTGCACACGGCAGCGTCCCGCAAGGCCGCCGAAGAGGCCGCGAAGAAGCAGAAGATCGCCACCGACAAGGCCAACGCCAGAGCGGTGCCGCGCAAGCTGCCCGACATCCAGGTCAAACTGAACCTGGGCCGCGACTTTGCGCTGCAAGGCTTCGGCATCACCACCCGCCTGCGCGGCGAACTCGACATTCAAGGGGCTTCCTTCCCCGGCGGCCCACCGCGCATCACCGGCGAAGTCCGCACCGAACAGGGCCGCTACCGCGCCTGGGGCCAGTCGCTGGACGTGGAGACCGGCCTGATCCATTTCAACGGCCCGTACAACAACCCGTCGCTGGACATCCTGGCCATCCGCCCGAACATCACGGTGCGCGCCGGCGTACAGGTGCTGGGCACCGCCACAGCACCCCGCGTAGGCCTCTACTCCGACCCTGATCTACCCGACGCCGAAAAGCTCTCCTGGGTCGTCATGGGCCGCGACCCGGCCACAGGCGGCGCAGAAAGCGCACTGCTGCAACAAGCCGCACTGGCACTGCTCGCAGGCGGCAACAGCGGCAGCGGCAAGATCGCGGGCAGCCTGGGGCTGGACGAAATCGGCTTCAAGGGCCCGAGCGACGGCCCAGACGCCTCAGGCGCGGCCCTGACCCTGGGCAAGCGCCTGTCAGACAAGCTGTACGTGACCTACGAGCAAAGCCTGTCGGGTGCGATGGGCACGATCTACATCTTCTACGACCTGTCCCGCCGCCTTACCGTGCGTGGCCAGACGGGGGCTACGAGTGCGGTGGACTTGATCTATACGATTCGAAAGGATTGATTCGGGAGTGGCGTGGTCCACTCCCCTTCCATCCGAGATCTGCCTTGCTGAACGGCAAAACCGCGGCAACGCTGGGAAGTTCAAGGCGTGGGCGAGGAAAGAAAAATGCATCCTCCACGCATTCCTTCCGTCAATTCGCGGAGTCTTTGCGATTCCCACCTTGACGCGATGGCTCTCTGCGAAAAGACTACCCATCACCAAGTCTTACCGCTCAGGACTGCTGCAAACGTCCTGCAATTTCATTACAATGATCAACAACACACCCGCCACACGTCCTAACTTCGGTTAGGGTCTGCCGTCAAACGCAGTCGTGCAAAAGGCGGGTTTTTCATGCCCGAAAGTTTTTAGAGTGCCGCTATCCACTTTCACCAAGCAAGCCTCGAACTCTCGCGACTTGCTTGCAAAACTACAGCGGCAGGGTCTTGCCGTTGCTGATCAGCCAAAGGCACTCCAATACTTGCAGTACGTAGGTGGCTACCGGCTCAAGGGCTATTGGCACCATGTGGTCGATCCGCTCACCAATCAATTTCCGGCGGGCTATGCCTTTGAACGCATCGCTGATCGATGTGAATTTGACAGAGAGCTTCGTTCAGCCACGATCGAGGCCATTGATAGACTCGAAGTCGCAATCCGCTCGACGATTGCCAACTACCTCAGCCTGCGGCACGGTCCACATTGGTTTTTGAACTCCGCCATTTTCAAACCCACCGCCAAGTGGGGAATGGGGCAAATGCTCCAAAAGATTGAAAACGAAGTGAAGCGGGACCAGAAACAAAAAAAGTTCATCGCCCATTACTTCAAAAATCACGACGACCCTTACCTGCCTCCGAGTTGGTCAGTTTGTGAGTGCGTGAGCTTTGGACTTTGGTCTCGGACATACGAAATCCTGCGAGATCCAAACGACAAAAAGGCAATTTCCATGAAATTTGCCATCGATCAACCGGACGTTTTCAGGTCATGGATTCACGCACTTACAGTCTTGCGCAACGTGGTGGCTCACCATGGGCAGCTGCTGAAAAACAAGCTGGGGGTTGCACCTTGCAATTACACAAAGCAACGCATCACGTTCGCGCACAATCAGCACTTCTTTGCTATTGCCACGGTTATTCAATATCTCCTCAAAGAAACATCTCTGCCGAATCGTTGGAAGACTGATTTACAAGATATCTTTGCGAAGTATCCAACCGTGAACACTGCAGAGATCGGATTCCAACCCAATTGGGAGACATCTCCTGCATGGTGACTCCGCCATAATGAGCGCCTGCCTGCAAATCACTGCGGGTGTTGCTCAGAGCAGCATCGCCTCATTGATACAATAGATCGTCATGAATCATCGCCGAGCAGATGCGGGCACCGTGCATCTGATCCACGGCCGCAACTCTTTGATTCTTATAGGCGTCTCCAAATCCTCCTCGTAGTTCAATGGATAGAACGAGTGCCTCCTAAGCGCTAGATACAGGTT
>CALMCS010000575.1 GCA_937862875.1 uncultured Comamonadaceae bacterium | reverse complement strand
CCGCCACCGCGATCTCGTTGGCCGCATTCAGTACCGCCGTCGTACCCGGCTGGGCACGCAAGGCCTGCCACGACAGGTGCAGGCCGGGGAAGCGCGTGGCATCGGCCTCTTCGAACGTCAACGCGGCCAGCGCGGTGAAATCGAGCACCGGCGTGCCGTTGGAGATGCGCTCCGGCCACGCGAGACCGACCGCAATCGGCACGCGCATATCGGGCGAACCCAGTTGGGCAATGATCGAGGCATCCACAAACTGAACCATCGAATGGATGATCTGCTGCGGATGGATCACCACCTTGATCTGCTTGGGCGCGAGATTGAAGAGCCAACGCGCCTCGATGACCTCGAGCGCCTTGTTCATCATCGTCGCCGAGTCGATGGAGATCTTGCGACCCATCGCAAAGTTGGGATGGGCACAGGCCTGGTCAGGCGTCACATCGCGCAGCGTTTGGGGATCGCGCGTGCGAAACGGACCACCCGAGGCGGTGAGCAGCACGTGATCCACGCGGCGCGCCCAGGTCGATGCGTCTTCGGGCAGGCTTTGAAAGATCGCCGAATGCTCGCTGTCGATGGGCAACAGCGTCGCCCCACCCTCGCTCACCGCATTCATGAAGACCTGGCCGCCCACGACCAACGCTTCCTTGTTGGCGAGCAACAGGCGCTTGCCGGCGCGCGCTGCGGCCATGCACGGCGACAGACCTGCCGCGCCGACGATCGCCGCCATGACGGCGTCCACGTCGGGGTGCGAGGCGATCTGCTCCAGCGCATCGGCCGATTGCAGCACCTCGGTCGCGAGGCCATTCTGCTGGAGCTTGTCCGCCAATTCGCGGGCGTGCGGCGCGCTGGCCATCACGGCGTAGCGCGGTCGGAACTGCGCACATTGCGCGAGCATCAGGTCGACTTGCGTCGCTGCGCTCAGCGCGAAAATTTCGTATTGATCGAGGTGGCGAGCCACCACGTCCAGGGTATTGGTACCGATGGAGCCCGTAGAGCCCAGGACGGTGATTCTGTGTTTCATGCCGCTGCGAAATAAGTGAGCATCATGGCCAGGGGAAGCGTTGGCAGGAGCGCATCGATGCGATCCAGCACACCCCCATGCCCGGGAAGCAACGCGCTGCTGTCCTTGACACCCGCGCTGCGCTTGATGAGCGACTCGACCAGATCACCGGTCACGCTCATCGCCGCCATGAAAATGGCACCCAGCAACAGGAGCCAGTAGCCCTTGTTCGCCAGATGCGTGTAGAAACTGGCCACTGCCGGTTGCGAGGATTTGTCGAACGCGACCCAGCACAGCGCCAGCACGATCACGCCGGTCATGCCGCCCCACACACCTTCCCAGCTCTTGCCGGGACTGATGGCGGGTGCCAATTTGTTCTTGGTGAATTTGAGTCCGAAGGCGCGGCCCGAGAAGTAGGCAAAGATGTCTGCCACCCACACCAGCACCAGGATCGACAGCAGGAAATTGATGCCGATATTGCGCGCCTGCACCACGGCCAGCCACGCCACCCAGAGCGCCAGCACGCCGCCAACCAAACGCACGGCCACAGGAATACTCGGCCATCCGGCCACGCCCACGCGCAGCAGCGCGGCGCTGCCAAGCACCCAGGCGGCACCGGCAATCGTCCACAGCCACGGCAGCGGCGTATTCACCCAGCCGAGGGCCCAGCTCAGGCCACACAGCGCGAGACACACGGCACCCATGGCGATCGCGCCTGCACCCTTCAAACCATTCATGCGGCCCCACTCCCACGCACCCGCGGCCATGAAGACCAGCATCACGATGGTGAAGGGAATGGTGTTCGCATAGAACAGCGCCGGCAGCAGAATGGCCAGCAACACCAGGGCAGTTATGACACGTTGTTTGAGCATCCGTCAGCCCTTTGAAAAGTGGGGTGGAAGATCAGGCTCGGGAAGAGCCAGCGCCGGTATTCTTTTGCACTTGGGCAGAGGTCTTGCCGAATCGACGTTCGCGATTCGAGTATTCGGCGATGGCTTCGTCGAGGGCCTTTTCGTCGAACTCGGGCCACAGGCGATCACTGAAATACAGCTCCGAATAGGCACATTGCCACAACAGGAAATTGCTGATTCTCATCTCGCCGCCGGTGCGAATCAAGAGATCCGGATCCGCCACGTGCGACAGCGCCATCGCGCCATTCAGGCTCAGCTCGGTAATCGGCTCACCGCTGGCAGCCAGCTTCGCAGCCGCCTGAGCGATATCCCAACGTCCACCGTAGTTGAAGCACACGTTGAGCACCAGGCGCGTATTGCCGGCCGTAATGGCCTCTGCCTGGCGCAGACCGGCCTGTACCTTTTCGGACAGGCTGGCGGTGTCGCCCACAAAATGCAGACGAACGCCGTCTTTGTGCAGCTGCGGCACCTCGCGTGCCAGGGCCTTGGCGAGCAAGTCCATCAGCCCCGAAACCTCGTCCGCCGGACGGTTCCAGTTCTCGGAAGAAAACGCGAACACCGACAGCACACCCACGCCACGTTCGGCACAGGCACGCGCGCAGCGGCGCAGCGACTCCACACCCTGCTTGTGACCGGCAAGGCGTGGCAAAAGACGGCGAGTGGCCCAGCGCCCATTGCCATCCATGACGATGGCAATGTGGTGCGGGACCACGCTTGGTGATGACGACGTGAACAAAGCGAGAGAAGCGATGAATGATGGTGATCGGACCGGAGGGTCAGATCGCCATGATTTCCTGCTCTTTGGCTGCGACCAGCGCGTCGATGTCCGAGATGTGCTTGTCGGTCAGCTTCTGCACTTCGCCTTCGGAACGCTTTTGATCGTCCTCGGAGGCTTCCTTGTCCTTGACCAGCTTCTTCACGCCTTCGTTGGCGTCACGGCGCAGATTGCGAATTGCAATCTTGGCGTTTTCGCCTTCGGTACGGGCCAGCTTGGTCATCTCGCGACGGCGCTCTTCGCTCATCGGAGGCATGGGCACGCGGATCAGATCGCCCAGGGAAGCTGGGTTCAGGCCCAGATCGCTTTCGCGAATGGCCTTTTCGATCTTGGCAGACATGGTCTTTTCCCAAGGCTGCACGCTGATGGTGCGCGAGTCGAGCAACTGCACGTTGGCGACTTGCGACAGCGGAACCATCGAGCCGTAGTAGTCGACATGAATGGTGTCGAGCAGCTGCGGGTTGGCGCGGCCGGTACGGATCTTCGAGAGATTGTTCTTGAACGCAGCGATGGACTGGTCCATCTTGGTCTGGGCGTTCGACTTGATATCAGCAGTAGTCATGTTTTTCTCCTCAGCGAGAGCTTCTGGGCTTTGGCGATGTTCCGGTGCAATGCAATGCGGTGCGGCGGCGAAGCTCGACCCTGTCGATCCGTCGCCGCGAAACCCTCAAGCGTACACCAGCGTGCCTTCGTCCTCACCCATGACAACCCGCTTGAGGGCACCGGGTTTGATGATCGAGAACACGCGCACCGGCAGACGCTGGTCGCGGCACAGCGCAAAAGCAGTCGCATCCATGATGCCCAGATTGCGGGTCATGGCTTCGTCAAAAGTGAGTTTGGCGTAACGGGTGGCGGTTGGATCCTTGTGCGGATCAGCGGTGTAAACACCATCCACCTTGGTGGCCTTGAGCACCAGCTCGGCACCAATTTCCGCGCCGCGCAGTGCGGCAGCCGTGTCGGTTGTGAAGAAAGGATTGCCGGTGCCGGCAGCAAATACCACCACCTTGCCTTCTTCGAGATATTGCAGCGCCTTGGGGCGCACATAGGGCTCGACCACCTGCTCGATGGCAATGGCGGACATCACACGTGCGATGAGGCCTTGTTTGTCCATGGCATCAGCCAGAGCCAACGCGTTCATCACGGTGGCCAGCATGCCCATGTAATCCGCGGTGGCGCGGTCCATACCCACGGAACCGCCCGCCACACCGCGGAAAATGTTGCCTCCGCCGATCACCACCGCCACCTGAACACCCATACGCGTCACTTCGGCAATCTCTTCCACCATCCGAACGATGGTGGCGCGATTGATTCCGAACTGATCATCCCCCATGAGCGCCTCACCTGACAGCTTGAGCAAAATACGCTTGTGAGCTGGTGAAGCGAGGGTCATGAGGAATTCTCCGTGAGGCAATAAGTGAAAAAATAAATCGGGGTAATCAGGGAAGCGTCGCCTGATGTCAGGCGCCGGACTTGGCAGCAGCCACTTGGGCAGCCACTTCAGCGGCGAAGTCATCCACCTTCTTCTCGATACCTTCGCCCACGATGTACATCGTGAACGCCTTGATGGTGGTGTTGGCAGCCTTGAGCATTTGCTCAACGGTTTGCTTGCCGTCAGCAGCCTTCACGAAGACCTGGTTGAACAGGGACACTTCCTTCAGGTACTTCTGGACGGAGCCTTCAACCATCTTTGCAGCGATGTCAGTTGGCTTGCCCGACACTTCAGCCTTGGCAGCAGCAACCGAACGCTCTTTTTCGATCAGGTCAGCAGGCACGTCGGCGGACGACAGAGCCACTGGCTTCATCGCAGCGATGTGCATTGCCACGTCCTTGGCGGCGGTGGCGTCACCAGCGTACTCGACCATCACGCCGATGCGTGTGCCGTGCAGGTAGACAGCCAGGTCAGCGCCTTCGAAACGCTTGAAGCGGCGGAAAGACATGTTCTCGCCGATCTTGCCGATCAGGCCCTTGCGCACGTCTTCCAGAGTGGGGCCGAAACCGTCTTGCTCGTAGGCCAGTGCACCCAGTGCAGCGACGTCGGCAGGGTTCTTTTCGGCAACCAGCTTGGCAGCTGCGTTGGCCAGAGCGATGAAGCTGTCGTTCTTCGACACGAAGTCGGTTTCGCTGTTCACTTCGATCATGGCGCCGAGTTGGCCAGCCACGGAAGCGGTGATAACACCTTCAGCGGTGATACGCGAAGCGGCCTTGCCAGCCTTGGTACCCAGCTTGACGCGCAGCAGCTCTTCAGCCTTGGCCATGTCGCCATCAGCTTCGGTCAGAGCCTTCTTGCATTCCATCATTGGGGCGTCGGTCTTGGCGCGCAGTTCAGCGACCATGCTTGCGGAAATTGCCATCGTATTTCTCCAGTATCTGTTCAGTTCGTTACGGGTCAGCGGCTAAAAAAAAGGGGGCTCACCAGGGGCCCCGCTTTTCTTCGCGACGAGTCGCGCGGCCCTGATTCAATTAGGCAGCGGCTTCGTTCACTTCCACGAATTCGTCGGAGCCTTCAGCTTGGATAGCCTTGACAACGTCGTTCACCGCATTGGCGCGGCCTTCGAGGATAGCGTCAGCGATACCGCGGGCGTACAGCGCCACAGCCTTGGCCGAGTCGTCGTTACCTGGGATCACGTAGTTGATGCCTTCTGGGGAGTGGTTGGTATCAACCACGCCGACCAGAGGAATGCCCAGCTTCTTGGCTTCGGCAATGGCGATCTTGTGGAAGCCCACGTCGATCACGAAAATTGCGTCAGGCAAAGCGGCCATATCCTGGATACCGCCGATGTCCTTCTCGAGCTTGTCGAGTTCGCGCGAGAAAACCAGTTGTTCCTTCTTGCTCATGGCTTCCAGACCAGCTTCTTGCTGGGCCTTCATGTCCTTGAGACGCTTGATGGAAGTCTTGACCGTCTTGAAGTTGGTCAGCATGCCGCCCAACCAGCGCTGGTCAACGTAAGGAACGCCAGCACGCTGTGCTTCTTCCTTCAGGATTTCACGAGCTTGACGCTTCGTGCCAACCATCAGAACGGTACCGCGGTTCGAAGTCAGTTGCTTGACGAACTTCTGTGCTTCCTGGAACAGTGGCAGCGACTTTTCCAGGTTGATGATGTGAATCTTGTTGCGATGACCGAAGATGTACGGGGCCATCTTGGGGTTCCAGAAGCGGGTTTGGTGACCAAAGTGGACACCG
The DNA here is from genome assembly GCA_937862875.1 of uncultured Comamonadaceae bacterium. Classification (GTDB taxonomy): domain Bacteria; phylum Pseudomonadota; class Gammaproteobacteria; order Burkholderiales; family Burkholderiaceae_C; genus Diaphorobacter_A. Next base: position 3,817 of record CALMCS010000575.1, on the reverse strand, counting down.
GCTTCGAGCATTTCGCGCATCGTTACGGACATGAGTATTCTCCAAAGGTTGAGTCTTAAATCCAGTTCCGATTAATCACTGCAAGTTCAAAAAACCTTGCAGCAACACCTTGACGGGACTGGTTTGCGATTGATTTGCGCCCTGTTGCGTGGTTCACGCTCATTTCTCAATAGGAATAAACGCAAGCAACATTCGGCAAAACCCTAGGATTCTAGCACAGCCTCGGCACGCCTCTTGGATTTCGCGCTCATCGAGCCGCTCTGACGGCCCTCAAAACGGCCTGATAGCTAATCTCAATCCGAATCCCCACACAGACGACTATTCCATTCAATCGTTTGCTTTTCGGCAATGACACTGTCATTAACATCCACGACTGTTGCGTTTGCATCTGCCCTGGACATCGATTGCACCCCGATTCGTGAATGATGGCCTTTTTACGCGGCCGCGTGGCGGCGCACCAGGTACAAGGCAGGCACAATGCGGCGCTTGCTACTGTTATTGAAACAAAATGAATCCGTGGGCCTCGGGCCGGCGGAACACTGCGTGAACCACTCGGGTCGCCTGACTGTCTGAAATAGTTGATATTCCATGGAAATAGCCATTGTGGGCGCTGGCATTGTAGGTATTGCCACCGCTTATGAATTGGCCTGCGACGGACACCAAGTCACGGTGTACGAACAACGCAGCGCCGCCGCCGAAGAAGCCAGCTTTGCAAGTTCCGGGCTGATTGCCCCGTCCTTGCTGATTCCGTGGGCGGCTGCAGGCATTGGCGCCCACTCCAGCAGTCTTCTGTGGGGACGCCAGCCGGCCTTTCGCATGGTGCGCGGTGCGGGTCGCGCGGAATGGGCATGGCTGTGGCGCTGGCGCAAGGCCGCGCGCTCGCCCTCCTCGCAATCCACCCTGCTGGCACTCGAAAAACTCGGCCGCTACAGCCAGAGCCGCACGCGCGCACTCGCCGCCTTGTTTGAAGTGGATATCGAAACCAGCCACGGCACGTTGGTGCTGCTGCGCTCGAAGAACGACGTCAAGAAGCTCAAGCCGATTCCCGAACTGCTGCGCGAAGCCGGCAGCCACCTCACCGAAATCGACCCCGAGACGGCGCGACTGATCGAGCCCGGATTGTCGAGCGACGTGCCCCTCACCGGAGCCCTGCACGCCACCGACGGCGAGGCCGCCAACTGCCGATTGTTCGCGCAGGTGCTGCGCTACGCAGCTCAGGAGCGCAACGTCAAGTTCGTGTTCAACGCGCATGTGCAATCCATCTCCGCACAGCCGACGGGCCTGCAGGTCAAGGGCGAGACCGAACTGCGCCGCGCAGATGCGGTCGTTCTGTGCGCCGGATTGGCCAGCGCTTCGCTGCTGCGCAAGCATGGCGTCGACCTGCCGATGACGGCAGTCCATGGCTACACGATCAGCGCACCGCTGCGCGAAGACCTGCACGCACCGCAGGGCTCGGTCATCGACCCGGTACACCGCATCACCATCGCCCGCCAGGGCCAGCGTGTGCGCGTCTCCGGCGGAGCCGAACTCGGCCACGGAGGAGGCGAGCACCACGGCGATACGCTGCAGAAGCTCTATTCGGCATTGGCCGGTTGGTTTCCCGGCGCGGCACACCTGTCGTCATCGCAGGTACAGATCTGGCGCGGAGCCCGTCCCACGCTGCCCGACGGCGCACCCGCACTGGGCCCCAGCGGCGTTCCCGGCCTGTGGCTGAACGCCGGCCACGGCGCATGCGGCTGGGCACTGGCCTGCGGCAGCGCACGCGCACTGGCCGATCGCATCGGTGGGCATGCGCCTGCCGTGGAGCTGGACGCGTTCAGCGCCAATCGGTTCTGAGGCATTCCGAGACGCGCCTCCCAGTGCGCGTCGAAGGCCTCCTGTTCGTCAGCGCAGCAGGGTGCGGAATCCGCATATGCCTGCTACGGGTTCGAGCTTTGAAATCACGTTTCTCATCGATACGCTTCTCCCATTGTTCACGAGGAGAAAACGTTAGATGCGACACGAATCCAGACCCCATCGCCTGCGCCGCACCGCGCTGTTTTCCAGCCTTGCCGGCCTGTTGATATTGCAGGCCTGCGGCGGCAGCGACGGAGATCGAAACAGCACGCCGACCGCCACGCTCACCAAGCGGCCCAACATCCTGTTCATCATGGCGGACGATCTCGGTTACTCCGACATCGGCGCCTTCGGTGGCGAGATCGAGACGCCGAATCTCGACGCACTGGCCACCGGCGGTCGCCTCTTGACCAATCATCACACCGGGACCGTCTGCGCGATCACGCGCTCCATGCTGATCTCCGGCACCGACCACCACCTCGTTGGCGAAGGCACCATGGGGCGGCCCACCGACGAGCGCCGCGACCTGCCCGGCTACGAGGGCTTTCTGAACGATCGCTCGCTGTCGGTTGCCCAGTTGCTCAAGGACGCTGGCTACCATACCTACATCGCCGGCAAATGGCATCTCGGCAACAACACGGCGATCGCCTCAAAGCCCGTACCACTGGGCACCGTGGGACACACGCCGGACCAGTGGGGTTTCGAAAAAAGCTTCACCCTGCTGGGCGGCGCGGCCGGCAATCACTTCTTTCATGAAGCGGCGGATTCGAGGAATTTCACCGAGAACGGCGTCTATGTCCAGCCCGGTCAACCGGGGCAACCGGGCAGCGCCGGAAGCGGCGATCCGACCTATTCCACCGACTTCTACACGCAGCGCCTGATCCGCTACATCAACTCCAACAAGGGCGACGGCAAACCTTTCCTGGCCTACGCCGCGTACACCTCGCCGCATTGGCCCCTTCAAGTACCCGAGCCCTGGCTGAGCAAATACAAGGGTCAGTACGACGCAGGCTACGAAGCGATCCGCAACGCACGCATTGCAAAGCAAAAGCGCCTGGGCATCATCCCGCAGGATTTCACGCCGTACGCCACCGCGCGCGAGACCCTCGTGTCCTCCCCCGCCACGCCCAACAATGGCACGGCCGCTGCGCGCTACATCAACGCCATCAACGGCCCCGCAGACGGCTATGTGGACCACGGTGCCGGGCGCATTTCGAAGAAGTGGAACAGCCTCAGTCCACTCGAGAAAAAAGCGCAGGCACGCTACATGGAAATCTACGCCGGCATGGTCTCCAATCTCGACCACAACATCGGCCTGCTGATCCAGCATCTGAAGGACATCGGCGAATACGAGAACACGCTGATCGTCTTCCAATCCGATAACGGTGCCGAAGGCAGCCCCAACACATCGGTCGTGATCGATCCCAAAACCGGCGATGAAAACTACGCCAGTGCAGAGATTTACCCCACGCTGGGAACCGACAACGGCCTTCCCAGTGCAAGGCGTCTGCAGTACGGATTGCGCTGGGCCGAAGTCAGCGCCACACCATTCAGCCAATCCAAGGCCTACATGGGTGAAGGCGGTGTCAGCACGCCGCTGATCGTGCGCATGCCGGGACAGAACCAGCGCACCTCGACCTACGGCCACTTCACCCACATCACGGACCTCACGGCCACGTTCCTCGACGCGGGTCAGGCCAAGTTGCCAAGCCAACCCGCCCCGGTAGTGATCAACGCCGCCACCGGTGAGAACCAGAACAAGGGCAAGGTGGTCTACGGCAACCGCAACGTGTTCCCCGTCACAGGACAATCACTGCTTCCCGTGCTTCTGGGCAACTCCACCGCCACCGTGCGCACCGCACCGTTCGGCGAAGAGTCGTATGGCCGCGCCTTCATCACCAGCGCGGACGGCCAGTGGAAGGGCTTGTGGACGCAGCCAGCCGTCGGTCCGCTCGATGGCCACTGGCAGCTCTTCAACCTG
>CALMCS010000574.1 GCA_937862875.1 uncultured Comamonadaceae bacterium | reverse complement strand
GAGTCTGGCGCACACGTTCGGCGATTCCCCAGCGGCGGCAAAATTCCATTGTTCGAACACCGATGGCGCCGAGCTTTGGCGTTGAGATGGAGCCATCACGTTGTTCAATCGTGACCGAGGAAATACCTCTCCATGCGAGATCCAGTGACAAGCCCAGCCCTACGGGACCTGCGCCCACAATCAAAACTGGCGTATTCGTAACCTTCGTCATTTTTCTTTGTCTCCTTGTCGACCGTTGATGCAAATGGGTTTGCTTAGACTGGAATCATTCTGGTATGAATAAATCCGGTAGTAATCGCTTTGTCCATTAGTTGGACATCAAGTGATTTGTTGCCTATGTATGCTTCTGACACGTCTGTCCGATTCGGCCAAAGCAGCAGCGACGCCCAATCAACTAAAGATCGAACGTGGCTAGCGTTACCCCAGCGGAAGGGGTGGCCCAGGTACCTTGTTTGAGAAGTCGCTGCACCGCGATGCAGCAGGTCGCTTTGGCTGCTCAGGCGGCCAGAGGGTCATCCAGCCTGGCAAGGCCATGTCGAAGTCGTGCCCGTTGGCACGCATCGCTACCCGCCTCGAATTCCCGGCAAGGCGAAGGCCGCCATTCGTAGATTCCGCAGGACGCCTTCACACCAATCTTCCCAGTCAATGCAGCGCAGCGTGGGGATGCGTGATCGGTGCCGCGCATGCGCGAGGTGTAGTCGGTGACGGGAACCACCAAGCCATCGGGCACACAGCCGCCGTTTTCCTGTGTTTCTTCCACGGAGAAATCCACGCGGAAGCTGGCGCAGCATGCGCCGCAGGTGAGGCAGGGGTGTTCGGATGACATGGGAGGAGCGGACTTGAGGACTTGCGTGGGCAAAGCCAAATTTTCTCTTATTTTTGTGCCCGGAGTCTTCTTTTCGGTGGGCGGCGCGCTTTGCCTTTTCTGTCGTTGGAACCAAATCGGATGCGGTGTTACTCATGCATTGAAGCAAGAGGGTGGAGTCGTCTTTGGGGAGTTCAGAAAAGGCGTCGTCACGTGCGGATGCGAAGACCACAAATATCTACCAACGATTCGGGAGAACGCCAGATGAAATCCAACAACTTGACGACAAGAGTCGGTGCCATGTCGCTGGGGGCAATCGTGCTCGCCAGTCTCAGTGCCTGCGGTGGCGGGAGCTCGCATGATCCGGTGCAGAAGTACCGTGAGCAAACCCTGCAATGGACGGAGTGTGATCCAACCATCCTGGGTACGATGAGTCCAGTGATCGCTGGCCTCTGGGCGCAGGCGGGCGATCGTTTGCGCTGCAGTGTTGTGAAAGCGCCCTTGGACTGGGGCGATGCGGGGCGTGGCGACGTGGCTATCAGTGTGATGCGCGTGGCGGCAGGTGTTCCGGAGAAGCGACGTGGAGCCTTGTTTTTCAATCCAGGTGGCCCAGGGGCTGATGGCCTGAATTTCGCCTTCAGTTTGTTCCATGCGTTTTCAGGAAGCAATCCTGACAGTCCGCAGGGAGCTCGGCAGTTGCAGCTGCTGAATGAATACGACATGGTGGGCTTCTCCCCGCGCGGTACGGGTTCCAGCACGCAATTGACATGCGGCACCAATGAAATGTCTCGTCTCGTGCATTCCAGTGCTGCGGAGTGGGACACACCAGAAAATATTGCCAATGCCAACTACAACGGCAGCAAGACGGCAGAGGCGTGCCTGAAGAATCCCGTCACGCCCTATATCAACACCGATGCGACTGCGCGCGACATGGACCTGATGCGCGGACTGTTGGGAGACGAGAAACTCAACTATGTGGGCTACTCGTACGGCACATGGCTGGGTGCGTGGTACGCAAGCCTCTTCCCGGAAAAGGTGGGGCGCATGGTGTTGGACAGTTCGACCGATTTCACGGCCACGTTGGAGCAATCCGTCTTGTTGGGGCAGCCACCTGCGCGCCAGCGTTTGCTGGAGGATGTGATGGTTCCGTACGCTGTGCGCCATGCGGACGTGTTTGGTCTTGGTGCGACGGATGCCGAGGTTCGCGCAAACCTGCCGAGCTTGAGTCCCAAGATGCAGCAAGTGGTGGGCAGCGCATTGAGCAGACTTGGTTATTCCCGAACCTCTGCGGACGAATACCTGAACACCATCGCGGCGGCACGGGGGCTCGATATCCTCCTCAAGGCAGCACCGAATCCATCCGATCCGGAGGCTGTCGGTGATGCGTTGGACGGGTACGTATTCGATGTATCCGATGCGGCGCGTGACAAGAGCGTCCGAAACATTGCGGAAAATCTTTTTCAAACCTACGCATTCCTATGGATACAGCCAAAGCCTGAGAGCATCAGTCTGAACCCGGAAGCGGCGGTGTTGACGGCGGTTCACTGCAACGACACCGCTGCAACCACGGATTTGACGGTGTGGGCTGAATTGGTGCGCGGTTTGGCACAGCGCGCGCCGATGTTCTTTGCGGGGATGCTCGAGGTTCATTCCTGCGCTTTTTGGGGTGGACCCAAGGTCAACAAGCCCGATTTGACGCCGATGAAGCAGCTTGATGTTCTGTTCGTGCAGTCCCAGTACGATTCGGCCACTTATACCGAAGGTGCCAACGCGTTCTTTGCGCAACTGCCCGGAGCACGCCGCGCCTATGTTCCCGGTGACTTTCAACATGGCGTATATCCGTACACCGATGCGTGTGTGGACCCATTGGTGACCGACTACCTGTTGGGTGATTCACCCAAAGTGCGTGAAACCGTTTGCACGGCGCATCCCTTGGCGCAAGACGCGCCGAAGCCGAGTGTGAATCAGCAGACATCCTCGGCCGATAGAGTGACGGGAACGCCGCCGGTCTACAAAGATCCAGAGCAGGCGCGTGAGCAGCTGGAAGAGTTCAAACGTGGACTGATTCCGTCGAATCAACGACGCTGAAGTCGCTGCTTTTTCGGCGAAAGTGACAAACCCAGGGGATTGGAGAACGTGGGAGAGCGCTGGAGAATGCTCCATGCCTTGGGGAAAAGATTCGAAGTCGAACAGGGCCCTGACAGGCCGCTCCACAATAGGGCGTCCTGTCACTCTGTTCTATTTGCTCCATGCCTTCGCTCACCGACTTCGCGCCCTACATCGACCGCTGGGCACTGACTCCCGATGGCGAGCCGATCGCCACCGGTGGCGCGCGCTTGCTACCGGTGCAGTGGCAGGGGCAACCTGCGATGTTGAAGATCGCGTTGGCCGACGAGGAACGGCGCGGCTTTGACGTGTTGGCGTGGTGGGGCGGGCAGGGTGCTGCCCAGGTGTTCGCGCGGGATGAGGACCACGCCGGGCAGGCCATCTTGATGGAGCGCGCTTGCGGTACGCGGTCGTTGGCGCAGATGAGCGTTGCCAGTCTTGAAGACGATGATGCCGCCACCGACATTCTGTGCACTGCTGTTGCTGGCTTGCACCGATGGAGCGAGGCGCAACCTCGATCGCAGGCCATGTCGGCATCGCTCGTCGCATTGCCCGATTGGTTTCGCGCGCTGGAAGAGTCGGCGGATACAACAGCGCCGGAGCCCTATGCCGTCTTGCTGCAACACGCGCGCGCAGCCCTGCGTGAGCTGCTCGCCGAGCCACGCGATGTGCGTGTGCTGCATGGCGATGTGCATCACCAGAACCTGCTCGACTTTGGCGCACGTGGATGGCTGTTCATCGACCCGAAAGGATTGGTGGGCGAGCGCGGTTTCGACTATGCGAATCTGTTTTGCAATCCCGATGCGCGCAGTGCACTCGATCCACTGCGCTTTCACGCGCGCCTGCTGCGCGTGTCACTCCAAGCGCAGTTGCCGCGGGAGCGTTTGCTGCAATGGATCGTGGCGTGGACGGGGTTGTCAGCCGTGTGGCATCTGGAGGATGGAGGCTCCCCAGCGATCGCGCTGGGGGTGATGGAGCTCGCGCTGCAGGCCTCCCTCAAGCCACGGTAATGGTCTTCTTCGCACTCATCGTCATCCCGGCATCGTCCTTCCAGGTCATCACGAGGTCACCGCTTTCCCTGGTCAGAAACGTGAATTCGATGTAGGGGTTCTGCGAAATGCTGATGCCCGGGTCCCATTTGAAAATCAGCGTGTTGCCCAGCGAGGCTTCGAAGTGATTGACGATGTTCTTGGGGCGGACCTTGCCATTCGCATCGGTGCGCAGCCCGCTTTCCATGACATGTTCGATCTGCGCGCGCACGCGCAGCACTTCGTTCTTCTTGGGCGTGGCGTTGCTGATCCAGATGCGGGGCGGCTTCTTGTTGCTGTTGCTGCTGTTATCCATGCGGTGTATCTCTCCAAACGTTCGTGTTCATCGTCACATGCCACAGCCGCTGGCGGCTACGGTGACGGCTTGGCTTGCGCTGAGGATCTGGCCACTTTTCATGCGTGCCAAGGCGTGAATGGTTTGCGACTGCGCGAGGCGCACGCGCACCGAGGCTTCGGCCGTGCCGTTGGCCTGGGTGAACTGCACCTTGCAGGCGAGCGGTGACGGATTCAGGTCGGCCAGCACGATGATTTCCTCGCACCAGTCGGTGTCGGTGATCGGCTGGGTGACCTTCACCTTCACCGGCACGGCGCTGGGGTTGTCGGCAAGGATGGAGACGTCGAGCAGCAGGCCTTCGGTGAGCGGCGTGGCGCTGCCGATGAAGGCGTTCAGCTGCTTTTTGAACTCGACCGGATTGGGCGCGAGCGGTCCGACGAGCGGGGCCTTGGCCTGCGCCATGGCCGCGCTCGGCAGCGCCAGCACAGCGCCGGCGGCCACCGCGCCTGCGACCAGATCGCGGCGGGAAAGAGGGGGAGAAGAAGACATGTCGGGGACTCGTAATTCAGAGAGGCAGGGCGTTGCGATTGGTAAGGTTCAGAGGGGATGTGCCGACCATCAGATGGCCAGAAAATCGCTGAACTTGCTGCGCGCCCAGGCGAAGTCTTCCTTGACTAGGTCAGCCGTGCGAACGTCCATATCGATCTGGGTTTGAATGACCTTGCCGGTTGCGTCCACCTCGTATTCGAACTTCACCGAAATCTCTTCCTGCGGGTCACCGTTGACCATCATGTAGCAGAGGTTGTCGGGCAGCAGCAGGGTGACCTCTTTGCCGGCCACGCGCTGCGCGATGTTCTTGGCGACGATCTGGCCGATGTAATTGGCAACGTGCCCGCTCTTGGGGTAGTGGCCGAACTGGTCGGAGATGGTGCCCATCAAGTCGCCGACGAAGTAGACGTTCTCATCGGTGCGCGCATTGAACAGACGCGGGTTCATGTCGGCCCAGCCGGTGGGCTTGCCGTCGGGCGTACGGCCGATCAGGTCGGCGTGCCAGACCATGTCGGCGGCCTGGTGCGGTGGCATGAGGATGGCGTCGTCGAATTTGAAGTCGCCCGCTTCGGTCGAGATCTTCTTGTTGAACGGATCGACCTCTTTCACGCGTGCGTTGGGCACGTGCGTGATGATGTCCGGATAGAGCTCTTCGAAGGCCTGCTTGTAGCCAACGCCGATCGGGCCAATCTTCGGCTTGGGGTCGAGAATCAGAATCTTGCCGGGGATCTTGTTCTTCTTGATGTGCCAGGCGATCAGGCATGCGCGCTCGTAAGGCGAGGGCGGGCAGCGGTGCGGCGGCGGGGGCAGCGTCATCACGAGCGTGCCGCCCTTGAAGTCCTTGACCTTCTGCTTGAGCGCCAGCATTTCCTGGTTCGGAATGTAGGCGTTGGGGAAGTGCTTGCGCGTGTAGTCGATGGCGCGCTGGTCGTTGCCGAACCAGGCTTCGTAGTCGTTGCGGATGCCGCCCGAGAGAATCAGAAAATCGTAGTCGATCACGCCGTGCGAGGTGTGGACCAGCTTCTTGTCGCGCTCGAATCCGTTGACCTCGCATTGCAGCAGTTGGTAGCCATACTTGTTGGCGGGGCGCAGCATGTCGTGGTTGACGAAGTCGGTGTTGACCACATCGATCAGCCACTTGTTGCTCATCGGGCCGGACCAGAACGTGGGGTTGCGCTCCAGCAGCACCACATCGGAATTCGGGATCAGCTCGCGCAGGTAACGCGCTGCCGTCATGCCGCCCCAGCCGCCACCGCAGATCACGATGCGCGGGCCCTTGCCGGTGCGTGGGAGGATGCGCGACTGCGGCGTGATGATGCTCGGAGCGGCCAAGGCGATGCCCGGCACGGTCGCCGCAGCACCGGCGGCAGCGCCCAGTGCGAGTGCCGAGGGGGTGATGAGGAAGTTGCGACGTTTCATGTTGAGGGTCCTCCTTGAATAATCAGTTAATCAATCAGTCAATCAATTGTTGGTTCTGGCCTGCAGGGCCAGGATGATCAGTGCGCCGACGACGATGCCGGTCATCGATGGAATGCTGGCGAACGCGAGCGTGGACAGTCCGGTCAGGCCCTGGCCGATGGAGCAGCCCACGGCGAGCACGCCGCCGAAGCCCATCATCAATCCGCCGATGGCCGAGGCCACCATGCGCGATGGTGAATCGAAGACTTCGAAGCGCACGCTGCGCGTGAGAACAGCCATGAGAAACGCGCCTGCCAAGGTGCCGGCCACAATCGCGGGGCCAATGCCCAGCGTGCGGCCCACGGCGGTCTGCAGATACAGCAGTCCCTCGGCCAGCGGGCCGACGAAGCTCAACGAGGTGAGCGCGACAGGCTCGAACGATTCGGCGTTGAAGTACGTGGTGGTCCACCATCCCACTGCGATCAGCAGGCCGATGACGACCGCGCTGATGAGCTGCGCAAAACTGCTGCGCAGCGCCGGTTGCTTGAAGGCGTAGATCAGCAGGCCGAGCGCTGGCACTCCAGCCGCCAGTGCGATGGCAACCGCCGCCGACAAGCCGGACCCCTGCAATTGCGCGGGCAGCGTGGGGTGCGTGAGTGCCACCGCGCCAAAGCCCTGCAGCCACAGGCGCACGGGTGCGAGCACACCAGTCAACGAGGCTTGCGCGGCAAGTGCAAGGCAGAGCAGCGTGACGAACGAGCGCAAGTTGCCGCCGGCCAGCAGCACCAGCGAGCGCGCGCCGCAACTGCGGGCGAGTGCCATGCCAACGCCGAACAGCAAGCCGCCCGTCAAGGCACCGATCCACGAGAAATTGCTGCGCGCCACTTGCGCCGCATTCAGGTCCACTTGGCCCAGGAAGGCAAGGCCTTGCGATGCGAGCAAGGCCACCGCCAGTGCCAACGCGAAGGCCTGCAACGCCGGTGCGCCATCGCGCTGCTCGCCGTCCTTGCCCATCGCCTGACGCAGTCCGCGCAGCAGACAGAAACGGCCCAGACGCGCGAACGCGCCGAACACCGCACCCAATAAAAATCCAGCCCAGAGCAATGTCATCATGCGCCCCAGATGTCAGCACTGATCGCCGTGTACCAGGCCGCGCCGTAGCGCGCCTCGGCCGCACGGAAGGAGGCGTTGGCGTCCATCGGGCTCACGCCGCCGGAGTTCGGCACTTCGATGAGCTTGCCTTCGCTGGCGCGGTAGACACCGGCCACGGAAATCCCGTAGTCCGTGCCGATGAGGCTGTAGCAGGTGTTGGCATAGACGGCCTGCGGCAGTGGCCTGCCGACGAGCTCGGTGGCAATGGCGGCTGCGGCGAGCTTGCCCTGCGTGTTGGCGGCAAAGCCGGACTTGGGCATGGGCGCAGCAATGGTGGCGTCGCCCAGCACGTAGATGTTCTTCACGAGCCGCGACTCGAAGGTTTCCGCCTTGATCGGCACCCAGCCGCTGGCGTCCGCCACGCCCGCACGTTCGGCAATGAAGCCGGCCTTCTGCGGCGGGATCACGTTGAGCACGCTGGCCTTGTGGCGGATGCCGAAGTTCGATTCGACCTCGAGCTGGTTCGCGTCGACGCGTGTGATCAGTCCGTCATCGGCCAGGCCGACCCATTCGATCATGTCGCCATACAGCGCCTTCCAGCCTTGTTGGAACAGCGGCTTCTTGGAGAAGTTGTCCTTGGCGTCGAGCAGCAGAATCTTGGATTTGGGTTTGTGCTGCTTGAAGTAGTGGGCGACCATTCCTGCGCGCTCATACGGGCCGGGGGGGCAGCGAAAGGGGTTGTCCGGAATCGTCATGATGAAGGTGCCACCATCGGGCATGGCCTCCATCTGCTTGCGCAGCAATTGCGTCTGCGCGCCGGCTTTCCAGGCGTGCGGGGCTTTGTCGGCCGCTGCCTGGTCGTAGCCTTCCACGGCGTTCCAGCGCATGTCCACGCCGGGCGAAAGCACCAGCTTGTCCCACTTCAGCGTTTGGCCGTTCGACAGTCGCACGCTGCGGGCCGAGGCGTCCACGTCATCGGCGCGCGCATGCACCACCTCCACGCCGATGGCGCGCAGGCCGTCGTAGCCGTGGCCGAGGCTGTCCCAACTGCGCAGACCGGCAAGATAGAGATTGGAGAACGGGCAGGTGAAAAAGCGCTGTTCGGGCTCGACCAGCGTGACGCGCACCTGCGGCGCGTACTGGCGCAGATAGCGCGCCGCCGTGGCACCGCCAAAGCCGCCGCCGACGATGACCACATGGGCCGAGGCCGCCTGCGCGCGCACGAGGCCAGGCACGGTGAGGGCCGCAGCGCCTGCGAGGGCCTGGACGAGAACGGCACGGCGCGGAATGGTAGTGGCAGTGGCCGTGGCTGAGTTGTTATTCATGGGATGCGTCATTTCAGCGCCTCGGTCTTCTCGGTCTTGTTTGCGGGCGCGGCGAACCAATCGGCCAGCGCGTTGATCTCGGGCGCGGTGTAGCCACGCATCAACCGTGTCATCACGGTGGCGTCGCTTGCTTTTCCTTGCTGAAAATCGAGCATGCGCTGTTTCAGATGCGCGGCGGAGCTGCCCCGAAGCGCGGGAATCTCGGCCGAGCCGCGTCCGTCGACTCCATGGCAATTGGCGCAGGATGCGGCGATGAGGGCGACATCCTGCACGCGCAGGGTCGCGCTCTGGGCCATCGCGCCGATGGGCATGATGGCAAACAACAATGCCAATCCGAGCGCGGATGGGCGGGCGAAGGTCGAATAATGTGAGTCTTGATAAGGCAAAGCGGCTCCCGGGTTGCGATGGAATGCAAGGGAGCGCGCCGTGGGGCGCATGCGTACCTCGGACATCCAATGCAGTCAACGTTTTGGCAAACAAAGCTTGAGCGTTGAAGCGGCCCCTTGTCGACGTCGGTTTCGCTCGCAGGGAGCGAAAGTTCCGTGAAATGGGGTCCGTCAGCGGGATGTCCTCTCAGCCGTCACGCGGCACAAGCAGAGCTGTCTGGTCAAGCGCATTCTAGGCAGGGGCGAGACTCTGCCTCAATACTTGACCTGTATTGGGGTGAATGCAGAAGTGAATACGAATCGGTCGCAAAACGTTACAGGGCCATGCATTGCCGCTGCATTCCCATCGCCTACTGATGACGAGGAAAGGGGATCTGTCCCCCAAATATCCCTTTCCAGTCTCATCTCTTTTAGAATGAGAATTAAAACCATTCAGGATTAACCAATTGTCATGCGAGTTCAGCCTCAAGAATCAAGCGACCTGCCGCGCACCGAAGCCACTTTGACGCTGTCGGATATCACGCTGGATACCTTGCTGCGTAGCCAGGGAGGCATGGTCACGGGTCTCAAGGCCGCCAGCAACGAGCGCGAGCAAGCGCTGGTGCTGCGGTTGATGGAGATCGGCTTTCTGCCGGGCGAACAAGTGCGTGTGCTGGCAACCGGATTCCCCGGTGCCGACCCGCTGGCGATCCGCGTGGGCCAGGCTACGTTTGCATTGCGTCGCGATGAAGCCGCGTTTGTGCTGGTGCAACCAGCCAAGCCGTGAATAGACAGTAGATAGCGACTCAGAAAAAGAGACCAGGTAAAGAGATGACGACAAACGCAACGGCGACCCCATCGAACAACGACGGTGCACTGCACATCGCGCTGCTGGGCAACCCCAACTGTGGCAAGACCGCGCTGTTCAATCTGATGACCGGCGCGCGCCAGAAGGTGGCGAACTACGCGGGCGTGACCGTCGAGCGCAAGGAAGGCTGGTTCACCACGCCCGGCGGCAAGCGCGTGCGCATGCTCGATCTGCCTGGTGCGTACAGCTTGCACGCGCAGAGCATGGACGAGGCCGTCACCCGCGACGTGCTGCTGGGCCGCCGCGCCGGCGAGCCGCTGCCCGAGCTGGTGGCCTGCGTCACCGATGCCACCCATCTGCGCCTGAACCTGCGCCTGGTGCTTGAAGCGCGCAACCTCGGTCTGCCCATGGTGCTGGTGCTCAACATGAGCGACATGGCCAAGAAGCAGGGCATCGAGATCGACGAAGCCGTGCTCTCGCGCGAGCTGGGCGTGCCCGTGATCTCGACGATCGCCGTGAAGAACGATGGCGCTCAGGGCCTGCTCCAATGGATCGATGCGGACCAACTCAAGTCCGCTGTCCCGGCTGCGCGCAACAACGACGCAGAGGGCGCCAATACCCAGCAGCGCATTCTCGATCTGAACACCGAAGTGCGCCGCATTCTCGACCTCGCGATGAAGGCCCCCGAAGTGCAACTCGCGCGCGATGACCGCATCGACGCCGTGGTGCTGCACCCGATCTGGGGCCTGGTGATTCTGGCCGTGCTGCTGTTCCTCATTTTCCAGGCGGTGTTCGCCTGGGCAGCGGTGCCGATGGACTTCATCGACGCCACGACCGCATCCGCCGCCGAATGGCTCAACGGGCACATGGCCGATGGCCCGCTGCGCAGCTTGCTGGCCGATGGCGTGATCGCCGGGGCGGGTGGCGTGATCGTGTTCCTGCCGCAGATTCTGATTCTGTTCTTCTTCATTCTGGTGCTCGAAGACTCGGGCTACCTGCCGCGCGCCGCGTTCCTGCTGGACCGCTTGATGGGCACGGTAGGCCTCTCGGGTCGCTCGTTCATTCCGCTGCTGTCGAGCTTTGCCTGCGCCATTCCCGGTGTGATGGCCGCACGCTCGATCCCGAGCTGGCGCGACCGTCTGGTCACCATCATGATCGCCCCGCTGATGACCTGCTCCGCACGTCTGCCGGTGTATGCGCTGCTGATCAGCGCCTTCATCCCCGAGCGCACCGTGGGCGGCCTGTTCAACCTGCAGGGTCTGGTGCTGTTCGCGTTGTACATCGCCGGCATCGTGAGCGCGATGGCCGTGGCCTGGGTCGCCAAACTCTTCGGCACCCGCGAAGGTCGCGCAGCGCTGCTGATGGAACTGCCAGCCTACCGTTGGCCCAGCATCCGCGGCCTGATCATCGGCTTGTACGAACGCGCCGTGATCTTCCTGAAGCGCGTGGGCGGCATCATTCTGGCGCTGACCATCGTGCTGTGGTTCCTGTCGTCATTCCCCGGCGCACCCGAAGGCGCAACCGAACCGGCGATCACCTATTCGCTGGCCGGCCGACTCGGCGAAGCCCTGGCATTGATCTTTGCGCCGATCGGCTTCAACTGGCAGATTTGCATCGCCCTCGTCCCCGGCATGGCCGCACGAGAAGTGGCGGTGAGCGCGCTGGGCACGGTGTACGCACTGTCCGCCTCGGGCGACGAAACCGCTGCGCAGCTCGGTCCACTGATCGCCAGCCAGTGGTCGCTCGCGACCGCGCTGTCGCTGCTCACCTGGTTCGTCTTCGCTCCGCAGTGCCTGGCCACACTGGCCACCGTGCGCCGCGAGACCAACAGCTGGAAGTACGTGGCGATCATGGCGGGATACCTCTTCGGCCTCGCCTACTTCGCGTGCTTCATCGTCTATCGCATTGCGGTGGCGCTGGGCTGGGGTTGAT
>CALMCS010000573.1 GCA_937862875.1 uncultured Comamonadaceae bacterium | reverse complement strand
TGCGCCCGAAGAGCCAGAACATCGCGGGCGTGAGGAAGGTGTCGAGCAGGGTCGAACTGATCAGGCCGGAGAAGATCACCACGGCCACCGGGTGCAGCACCTCGGTGCCGGGCTGCTCGGCCTCGAACAGCAGCGGGGCCAGCGCGAAGGCGGTGACCAGTGCAGTCATCAGCACCGGGCTCAGCCGCTCCAGAGAGCCGCGCAGGATCATCTTCTGGTCGAATGACTCGCCCTCGAAGCGCATCAGGTTGATGTAGTGGCTCACCTTCAGGATGCCGTTGCGCACCGAGATGCCGGCCAGCGTGATGAAGCCGACGAGAGCTGCCACGCTCAGTGGCTGGCCCGACAGCCACAGGCCGATCACCGCGCCGACCAGGGCGAGCGGGATGTTGACCATGATCAGTGCCGACAGCGCCGCCGACTTGTAGCGGCTGTAGAGCACCACGAACATCAGCGTCAGCGACACGATGGACAGCAGGCCGACGAGCCGCGAGGCCTCCTCCTGGGCCTGGAACTGGCCGCCCAGGGTGATAAAGTAGCCCTCTGGCAGCTTCGTCTCGGCGACCACCTTGCGGATGTCGGCGACGATCTCCGACAGCGCACGCCCGGACGCGTTGGCCGACAGCACGATGCGCCGCTTGCCGTCGTCTCGGCTGATCTGGTTCGGGCCGTCGCCGTCCTCGATCGTCGCAATCTTCGACAGCGGGATGCGTCCGTTCGGCGTCTCGATCAGGATCTGGCCCAGCCCTTCGACGGACCGCGCCGACTCCGGCAGCTTCACCACCAATGCGAATCGACGGCTGCCTTCGACGATCTGCGTGACCTTCTCGCCCTCGACCAGCGCCTGCAGCGCGTTCAGCACCTGCGGCGCCGGCACGCCGTATTGCGCTGCCGCGGCATAGTCGATGCGCACCTTGATCTGTGGCGCCAGCACCTGCTTCTCGATCTGCAGGTCGGCGATGCCAGGGATGGCCGCCAGCTTCGCACGCAGCGCATCGGCCTGGCCGCGCAGGGCGTCCAGGTCCTCGCCGAAGATCTTGATGGCGATCTGCGAGCGCACGCCCGACAGCATGTGGTCGATCCGGTGCGAGATGGGCTGGCCGATCTCCAGCGCGGCCGGCAGATTGACCAGCCGCGCGCGGATGTCGGCCTTGATCTCGTCCATGCTGCGCGTCAGCTCGGCGGTGGGCTTCAGGCCCACGTCGAGCTCGCTGACGTGCACACCTTCGGCGTGTTCGTCCAGTTCAGCCCGGCCGCTGCGGCGACCGACGTGGGTCACTTCCGGCACCTGCTTGACCAGCACTTCGGCCTGGCGTGCCAGGGCCGATGACTCCGTCAAGGTGACACCCGGGTTCAGGCGCAGGCCGATCAGCAGCGTGCCTTCGTTGAAAGGCGGCAAGAAGGTTGTCGGGAAGAACGGCACGGCCACTGCGGCCACCAGCACCGCGGCACCCGCGGCCGCCATGGCGGCCCTGGGTCGATTGAGCACGCCCTGAAGGCTGCTGCTGTAGCGCGCCTTCAGCCAGGCCAGCACCTTGGTGTCGCCGTGGTCGAGGTTCTTCATGCGCGGCAGCAGGTAGAAGCTGAGCACCGGCGTCACCGTTACCGAGACGATCAGCGAGGCCAGCGTCGAGACGATGAAGGCGATGCCCAGCGGCACGAACAGCTTGCCCTCCAGCCCCGGCAGCGCGAACAGCGGGATGAAGACGAGCACGATGATGACCGTGGCATACAGGATGGCCGACCGCACTTCCATCGTGGCGTGCGCGACGACCTCGATCGGGTGCAGGCGACTGTGCGGATGGTTCGCGCGGTCGGCCTTCAGCCGCCGCAGCACGTTCTCGACGCCGACCACCGCGTCGTCGACCAAGCCACCGATGGCGATGGCCAGCCCACCGAGCGTCATCGTGTTGATCGACAGCCCGAAATACTTGAAGACCAGCGCGGTGATGAAGATCGATACCGGGATGGCCGTCAACGCGATGATGGTCGGCCGCAACGTCCCCAGGAAGAAGAAGAGGATCACCGCGACAAAGATCGACGCACCAATCAGCTTGCCCTGCAGCGTGGTGATCGAGGCCTCGATGAAGCTGGCCTGGCGGAAGGTCACGCGCGGCGCGTCCATGCCGGCCGGCAGCGAGGCTTTCAGGCCGACCAAAGCGTCTTCGATGGACTTCGTGAGTGCGATGGTGTCGGCGGTCGGCTGCTTCTGGATGCCCAGGATCACTGCCGGTTTGCCTTCATACCCGGCGTCGCCGCGCTTGAGCGCCGCGGCGAAAGTCACCTCGGCGATCTGGCGCATCAGGATAGGTTGTCCGTCTTTGGAGGTGAGCGCCAGGTTCTTCAGGTCATCGAGGCGCGAGGTGCGACCGAGGTTGCGGATCAGGTATTCGCGCCCGTTCAGCTCCAGGAAGCCGCCCGAGGTGTTAGACGAGTAGCCCTTTAGCGCCCCTTCGAGTTGGTCATGCGTGATGCCCAGCTCCGCCATGCGGGTGGTGTTCGGCTGCACCTGGAACTGCCGCACCTCCCCGCCGATCGGGATCACCTGTGCGACGCCCGGCACCGACAGCAGCCGGGGGCGAAGCACCCAGTCCGCGTACTCGCGCACCGCCATCGCGCTGATCTTGCTCGGATCGACCGGAATGGCGATCTGCATGATCTCGCCCATGATCGAGCTGATCGGGCCCATGCGCGGCACCACGCCTTCGGCAATGCCTTCCTCCATCGACGACAGCCGCTCCGACACCAGCTGCCGGGCACGGAAGATGTCGGTGCTCCAGTCGAAGGTGACGTAGAGGAAGGACAGGCCGGCTGACGAGGTTGAGCGCACGCTCTCCACGCCGGGCAGACCGTTCATGGTCGTCTCCAGCGGGAAGGTGATGAGCTGCTCCACCTCCTCGGCGGCCATGCCACCGGCCTCCGTCATGATGGTGACGGTCGGCTTGTTGAGGTCGGGGAACACGTCCACCGGGGTGGTGGACAGCGTGAACGCGCCGTAGGCCATCAGCACGACGCTGGCGATGATCACCAGCAGCCGGTTCGTCAGGCTGTTATCGAGTAGCCACTTGAACATGTCAGCGCACCTGGTTGATCAAGGTGGCGCCTTGCGTCGCAACCCGGTCGCCGGGTTCCAGCCCCGAGGTGACCGCAGCATTGACGCCGTCCAGCGGCTCCGTGGTGACGGTGCGAGGCTCGAAGCGTTCCGGCGCTGTTTTGACCCAGACCACGGTCTGGTTGGCCGGGTTCTTCATCAGCGAAGCCACCGGCACCGAGACGCCCTTGACCTTGTCCTTGGTCTGCACGAACACGCGCACAGGCTGGCCGACGGCCAGCAGGTTCAGAGCATCACCCTGAGCCCGAAAGGCGAGCGGCAGCGCCTGCTCGCGCAGGCTGCGCGACGCGCCGATGAAGGTCAACGGCACACGCTTGTCGCCGACAGCCATCGTCGCGGCTCCGATGTTCGAAGCGATGGCAGCGTCGAAGGCGAGTGCCTCGATGCGCAGGCGGGACGGGTCGACGATCTCGAAGATCAGTTCGCGTGCATCGACCACCTGGCCGGCCACCACGTTGGCGGAGGCGATCACACCGGACACCGGTGCCAGCAGCGCTTCGCGGGTGGCTAGGCCACCACCGACGGCAGAAATGCGTGCCATCAGACTGGCAGCCTCGCTCTCGGCCGCCTCGATCTCCTTGCGCGGCACCGTGTCGGCCAGCTCCTGCAGGCGCGCGATGCGCTTGTCGGCCAGGGCCTTGGCGGCACGCAGCTCGGCCAGTTGTGCAGCTTGGTTGGAGCGTTCGATGGGCGCCGCCGACGGCACGACGTAGGCCAGCACTTCACCCTTGCGCACCGCTTGCCCGGGGTTCGGCAGGCCACGCGGCCCCGGCTCGATGCGGCCGGCGTTCAGCGGCTGCACCTTGCCACCGGCATTCGGGTCCATCAGCACCTTGGCGCCCAGTTCCACCGTGCGCGGCAGTTCGGCGGCCTCGGTGGCGAAGGTGCGGACGCCCAGCTGGCGCTGCGCGGGCTTGGGCAGGAACACGCTGCCATCAGGCTGGCGCTGTGGGCCGTTGGCGCTGGGCGCTGCGGGCGCGCCGCCATGGTCATGACCTTCACCGGCATGGACGGGGGACAGTGCTGCCAAGGCGAACCACAGCGCAAGGCTGGTGGCGATCAGTGTGCGTTTCATGCTGCACCCCCCGCGCGAACGCTGCGAGCACTCATGGCGCGACGTCCACCCCAAAGGAGCAGAGCCAAGACCGCCACGCCGCCGGCGCCCCAGCCTGCGTATTGCGGCCAGGCATGGTTTGCAACAGCCTCCTCGGTGTGCGCCTCCTCGTGGATGTCGAGTTCACCGGCCAGGAGGTCGACGTCGTTGCCGGCGGTCACCGTGGCGGTGACGGGCAACACACCTTCCTTGGGGGCGTCGGGCAGCACGACCTCGTACTCGTCTTCACCCTGTTTCTCGGCCTTGAACTTCGCGCCGCCGATCTCGAGCTCGATCTGCGCGCCGCGCACCGGGCTGTTGTCGGCAAAGCGGTCGAGGTACAGCGTGATCTGCTTGCCGTTGAGCACGCCGACAAGTTCAAAGGTCTCGGACACGGCCGAGAAGCGCGGGAGCGCCTGGCCGACGGCCGCGGGTGCAGCGTCACCGTGGTCATGGCCTTCGCCGGCCCAGACAGGGAAGGCGATGAGTATGGCCGCTGAGAGCAGTGCGGCCGAGAGATGCGGGAGGTTCATGGAGGGGTTCCTGAAGAATTTGATGGGCAGCGTCATGGCCGGATTGCCGGGGCTTCGCTGCGGCGTCACTGAGGGAGAAGGCCGAGGGCCTGGCGCCAAGCAGAGATCGCTGCCGAGAGTTCGATGCGGGTGCGTGCCGCTTGACGGTCGGCCTCGGCGGCTTCGGCCTCGATGCGCAGGCGTGTCGGCAGATCGGTTTCGCCGAGTCGGAACGACTTGTCGAAGAAGCCGCGCGACTCGCGGGCCAGTTGCGCGCGCCTATCGGCGGCGGCCAGCTGGGCGTGCGAGGCCTCGACCCGCACGCGCGCCGCTTCCCGTTCTGCGATGAGACGTTCACGTTCCAGGGCCAGCTGGGCCTGGATCTCGGTGGCCTCGGCGCGCGCATTGGCGCGTCGGGCGTCAGAGCGCGGGCCTGCGCCGAAGGGGATGCGGATGCCCAGAGTGATGGTCTGCTGGGACGCCTCTCCGCGGGCACCGCGGTCACTCGTTGTCGCCAACATCAGCTCGGGGTTGGCGCGCGACTGGTTCGCAGTCAGTGCGACGGTTCGCTCGGCAACGGCAGCCCGATCCTTGAGTTCCTGCAGCGCGGCGTGGGCTTCGAGGTCAGCTGCTGCCGCGCCGGGATCCGGCTCTGCCAGGGTGTCGCCTGCCTCGGACAAGGCGGGTGCGGTGCCCGCGAGCGCACGCAGATGCTGTCGAGCGGCCGCGAGGCCAGCCTCCGCCTGGGCCAAGGCGGCCTCAGCGCTTGCCACGGCGCCATCGGCCTGGTGCTGGTCGGCGCGGGCCAGATCGCCAGCCTTCGCACGCCGGGCCACGTCGGCGGCGATGAGGCGGGTGTTGTCCAGCTGATCGCGGGCAGTTCCGACCTCGATACGCGCACGCTGCCACTGCCACCAGGCGTCGCGGACGGTGGCGGCCACGCGCAGTTGCGCCGCGATAGCCCTGCTCTCGACGGCGGCACCTTCGGCGTCGGCCAGCGCCGCGCTGCTGCCACGCTCTCCAGGCAACCACAGCGGCACAGCGATACCGACCTCGACTTCGCGCGCTCCGTTGTTGTTGCCCATGCGGTCGGTCTTGTTTGAGAGTTCAAGGGCTGCCGGCTCGGGCGTCCACGCCTTAGCGGCGCCTTGTTGAGCACGCGCGGCGTCACGGCGCGCCTGCAGTGCCAGCGCCTCGGGCTGGCGGGCCCAGGCTGCTTCAAACGCTTGGCGCAAGCTCAGAGGGCTGGTGGCGCCGGCTGCGCTGACCATGCCAGGGGGGGCAGTGGTCGCTTTGGCTGTCTGTGCCTGAGTGGCCAGGCCGCAGGCGGACATGGCGGCAGCCACGCTGGCGGGCAGCAGCCAGGCCTTCGTTCGATTTCTAGGTGTCATCCGATGCTCCAGTGTTGAAAACAACTCACGGGAGATCGGCAAGCGGCGACCAAGCGGTCGCGTCGTGCCCGGAGGCGCCGCATGCTGCGGCGCGCACTCAGGCGCGAACGGGCTTCAGAAAGGGAAGAGACCCGCCTCGCCGATCAGGCGAGGGGCAGCCACTGAGGGCGTTCGGGTCGGGTTGGAGCGTGCGCACCACCGGATTCGTCGAGGGTGGCGCTCGGGGGCGCCGTCGAGAGCGCGCCGGGCAGCGCCGACGGCAGATTCAGCATCATGCTGCAGGTGCCGTGGCAATGACCGCAGTCCAGGTCCATGGCGCCGAGCGCTTTGCCGTCACCGGCATCCGAGTTCACATCGGGGATGGTGGTTGGATTGGCGTCCAGCCCGGCTCCGTCGCTGGCGTCTGCATGGTGCTGGTGGTCGTGGTGACCGAAGTGCTCGACGCCGGCCTGGGTCTCATGCCCGCAGTAAGACGCCACGGCCGCCCAGCTGAACTGGAACGGCAGAAAGGCGAGCAGGACGATGGCAAGAATTCGGCGCACAGGCAAGAGTCTAGCGGCTACAGGGTTTTCTGCGCCGGGGGCAAGGCGACCGGACCGTGGGGTTTCACCACTTCGAGGCACGGATGCGTGCGACGTTGCGGTTCATCGCATGGCGAATGACACGTTCGTAGAGCCAGCGTTTGAGGCCCGACAGGTTTGAACCGTGGCGCGCGTAGAAGGCGTCTGGACTGTCGAAGATGCCGAAGTCGTCGGCGATGCCTTCCTTCTGGATGTAAGTGTCCTTGCCTTGCCATTCGACGCCGGGCGCCGACAGGTCAGGCGTGGCGGCGCCGTAGCCGCAGAAGCGGCGCGCCTGCGGGAAGCGGCGCTGCAGGCTGGCCAGGTAAGGCGCATCGAGGATGAAGCCTTCGAGTGCGATCCAGCGGCTTTCCAGGCCGATTTCGACCCAGCTGTGGATGATGCGTTGCGGCGCCAGCCAGTAGGCCAGGCCGGTGATCGCGCCCTTCTGCAGCGGCTTGTCGATGGTGAAACCGTGGAAGCGGCAGGGAATGCCCACCGCGCGCAGCAAGGCCATGAGCAACGTGCTCTTGGTGTTGCACTGGCCAATGCCGTCGGCCAGCACCCGGGATGCCGGCAGTTCGTCGCCTTCGTTGTAGCCGAAGGCGATCTCGTTGCGGACGAAGTCGTAGACAGCGCCGATGCGTTCGAAAGGCGCAAGCTGCCGCCAGCCGCGCTGCGCGACGAGGCCCTCGATGGCGGGGTGCGTGAAGTCGAGCAGCCGCGTGGGCAGCAGCAGACGGGGTTGGGCATCCATTGTCGTCTCAGCCCCGTTCGGCATTGCGCAGCAAGCGCAGCCCGTTGAAGACCACCAGCAGGCTGGCCCCCATGTCGGCGAACACGGCCATCCACATGCTGGCGTTGTCGAACAGCGCGAGCCCCAGGAAGACAGCCTTGATGCCGAGAGCCAGCGCAATGTTCTGCCACAGCACGGCGTGCGTGCGTTGCGACAGGCGCACCGTCTCGGCGATGCGGCGCAGGTCGTCGTTCATCACCACCACGTCGGCGGCTTCCATCGCAATGTCGGTGCCGGCCGCGCCCATCGCCACGCCGATATCGGCCTGCGCCAGCGCGGGAGCGTCGTTGATGCCGTCGCCGGTCATCGCGGTCGCGCCGTACTGCTTCTGCATGGCCTGGATCGCGGCGAGCTTGTCCTCGGGCAGCAGGTTCCCGCGGATGTCCGTCAGTCCCGCCTGGCGGCCGATGGCCTCGGCGGTGGCCTGGTTGTCACCGGTCAGCATCACTGGCGTGATGCCCATGACCTTCAGCTCGCTGATGGCGGCGGCCGACGAGGGCTTGATCGTGTCGGCCACCGCGAAGAGCGCCAGCACGCCGGACGCGGTGGCCAACAGGCTGACCGTGCGGCCGGCTTGCTCGTGGCGGTGAAGGACGGCCTCGATTTCGGCGGAGCACTGGCCGCACTCCTCGATCAGGCGGTGGTTGCCCAGCACATAGCGCTGGCCGCCGATGTCGGCCTCGATGCCGCGACCGGACAGCGCAGAGAAGTTGCGGGCCTCGACACTGTTGGGCGTCAGGCCTGCAGCGATGGCGCGCGACACCGGGTGGTCGGAGTGCGCGGCCAGCGCGGCAGCGATGTGTTCGGCCTGCGACCTGTGCAGGCTGGCGGTCAGCATCTCCCACTCGACGAGGCGCGGCTTGCCCTCAGTGATGGTGCCGGTCTTGTCGAGCGCGACGGCCTTGAGCAGGCGTGCCTGTTCCAGGTGGACGCCGCCCTTGATCAGGATGCCCCGCTTGGCCGCCGCCGCCAGCCCGCTGACGACGGTGACGGGCGTCGAGATGACAAGGGCGCAGGGGCAGGCGATGACCAGCAGTACCAGCGCCTTGTAGACCGCGGCCAGCGCGGTCCAGCCGAAGAACCACGGGCCGGCGATGGCGACGGCCAGCGCCAGCACGAACACGGCCGGCGTGTAGACGGCCGCGAACCGGTCGACGAAGCGCTGCGTGGGTGCACGACTGCCCTGCGCCTGCTCGACCGCGTGGATGATGCGGGCCAGCGTCGACTGCGAGGCCGCGGCGGTGACGCGGCACTCGATGGTGCCGGTCTGGTTGATGGTGCCCGCGAAGACCGGATCGCCGGGCCCCTTGTCCACCGGCAGGCTCTCGCCAGTGACGGGCGCCTGGTCCACGGCGGTGCTGCCGTCGGTGACGATGGCATCCATAGCGACGCGCTCGCCCGGCTTGACGCGGACCGCGGCGCCGACGGGCACGCTGCCGACGGGCGCGGACTTCCAGGTGCCGTCGGGCTGCCGCAGGTCGGCGGTGTCGGGTGACAGCGCCAGCAGGCCGCTGATTGCATTGCGCGCGCGGTCGACGGCGCGCGCCTCGATCAACTCGGCGATGGCATACAGCGCCATGACCATCGCCGCCTCGGGCCACTGGCCGATGACGAAGGCGCCCGCCACCGCCACCGACATCAGCGCATTGATGTTCAGCCGGCCGTGCCGCAGGGCGGACAGGCCCTTGCGGAACGTGCCGAAGCCGGCCAGTCCGATGGCCGCAGCGGCGACGGCCAGGCCGACCCACTTGGACCAGGTCCCGTCCGGCGCCAGGAAGGACAGGGCCTCGGCCGCCGTGGCCAGAGCGAGTGCAGCCAGCAGGCGGGGCAGGCCGGACCCGGTTGCCGCGTCGTGATCGTGGGCCTGGTCTGGTGCGCCGCTGGCGTCGCCCGATGCGGGCACCTCGGGCCAGACTTGCACCTCGAATCCGGACCTCCGGATCGCTTCTGCGGCCTCCAGAGCGGCCTGCGGATCCCCGTCGATGCGAAGGCTGCGCTCGCCGAGCTGGAAGCGTAGACCCAGGATGCCGGGAATGCCCTCGACGGCGCGGCGGATCTCGGACTCCTCGCTGGCGCAGTCCATCGCCGGGACGCGGAAGCGCTGGCCGCCACCCAGGGGGATCGGGGCAGCGGCAGCGGGTGCGTGTTCGGAAGCGCCGCAGCAGGCGCCGCAGCCGGCCGATTGCGAAGTTCGGGCCGGAGCCGGCTTGATGTCGAGGGGGTGATCGTGAGCCATGTCGACATTGGAAACCCTGAAGTGGGTATAGAGTCAAGCTGCATCGCGAACTGTCACTTGCAATAGCGGATCCGCCCATGCGCATCGGCGAACTGGCCCAGGTCAGCGGAACGCCCATCGAGACGATCCGCTTCTATGAGCGCGAGGGGCTGTTGCCGGCCGCCGCGCGCACGGAGGGCAACTACCGCATCTACACCCCGCAGCATGCGGACCGGCTGGGGTTCATCCGCCAGTGCCGCAGCCTGGACATGACGCTTGACGAGGTGCGGGTGCTGCTGCGTTTCAAGGACCAACCCTTGGCCGATTGCGGCGAGGTGAACAGCCTGCTGGACGAGCACATCGGCCATGTGGCCGAGCGGATCAAGGCCCTGCGCGCCCTTGAGAAGGAGCTGAGGGCGCTGCGGGCGGCCTGCCCCGTGCCTCATGCCTCTGCCGACTGCGGCATCCTCCAGGGCATCGATCACGCAGGTGCGAAACCTGCGGCGGCTTCCAAGCGCCATGTGCGCGGCGCTCACTGAGCATTGCCTGGGGTCGGTGAGCGACGGGTTTCTGGTGCTGGCGGGGCCGACCGCTTGTGGCCGATTCCAGCCCCTCCCAAACACATCGAGCGGGCAAGCCGTCAAGCGCCGCATTCGGCTGGTGGAGTCGAGGTATTCGTCTTTACCAAGCATTCCCGCTATCAAAGTGCAGCAGGCGCAAGAAAGACGGACTGCGCCGCCATGCTCCATCTTTTTGCCTAAAGTATCAAGCCTTTTAGGTCTCTAGCGCTTATTCATCAAGCGCTAGCAGCTATATTTTAAATAGCATGTCTATCAGTAAGCCGTGCGCCTGCCGGGAAGCCTGCACGCTAAAAATCAAACCGCACGCGGCCGTTGAAAAACGTGACCCGGTCGCGTGCGGTGTTGCAGTGCCACTGTTCCTACCGGCCCTCTGGCGTGACCATGGCCAGACTCCGTGGGTCATAAACGGGTGCGCCGGTGCGCCCGGGCGCGCGCACCGAGGCTTACCGAATCCACGCCACATAGCCAGTGTCCTGAACCAGCTCACCCAGCTCCTGTGTTTCGGTGCGGCCCAGTCCACGCGGCCGTGGTCATAGTGCGGGTGACGTGCCGGTCGTGTTGGCCTTCATTGATGGTGGCCGGGATTACTGGCTTCCATATGGCTTTTTACGAAATGTCCAGCGGGTAGCCACTGGTTTTAAGGGGCGTGCCACTGACGCTCCTTGTCGGAGCTGGCCTACTTATCAGCAGGCAGACCCTGCGTATCGTGGCATTTGGTCAGCAAGCAACGACGAAACGCTGACCAGCAACCGGCCATACATATGAACTCAGTGCGGCAGGTTGTGCCAAGCATGGCAAAGATATTCCCCGTCGAGCACACCAGGAGTTAGAGATGAACAAGGATCAAGTCAAGGGCGCTACCAAAGACGCAGTGGGCAAAGTACAGGAAGCTGCGGGCAAGCTGGTCGGTAACAAAGAGCAGCAGGCAAAAGGCATGTTGAAACAGGCCGAAGGCGAAGCCCAGAAGGCCTACGGCGATACCAAGGAAGTCCTGAAAGACGCGACGAAGTAATTCTTTGCGGCCGGCTTGGCTGCATTGCCGCGGCTTGGCCACATCATTCACTGTGGCCGGGCTTTCGGCACTGCTGCTGCGGCTGCAAGTCTGTTTTCAGCAGATCGCAGGTTTTTAGATGCCTGCAGGTCTGTGGCATAGCATGGAGCGCTGCTGGAAACTGGTGTTTCCAACGGCCGCTATACTCGGCGCCCCGATGACAGCACGATCCCTCGGCATGCGCCTG
Organism: uncultured Comamonadaceae bacterium; assembly: GCA_937862875.1. Classification (GTDB taxonomy): domain Bacteria; phylum Pseudomonadota; class Gammaproteobacteria; order Burkholderiales; family Burkholderiaceae_C; genus Diaphorobacter_A. The sequence continues at coordinate 174 of CALMCS010000573.1, read as the reverse complement.
CCCGTCTTTCCGCGTCCGCTGGCGTTGCTGCTCGCGGCCACCCTGACCGCGTGCGGTAGCAACCCGCCCGGCCCACACCCAACCGTCGCCGACACCACGGCTACCACCACCCCTGCACACCCCATCAAGATCGGCATCGCGCTGGGCGGCGGCGCGGCCAAGGGGTTTGCGCAC
>CALMCS010000572.1 GCA_937862875.1 uncultured Comamonadaceae bacterium | reverse complement strand
AGCCCTGACGTCAACGCCGCAAAGGTGACGCTGCAGCGTGGGCTCTCGCGCAGGTCCTCGTGCATGGCGACCCATGTATCGAGCGGCAGCGCAAACTGTTTTTTCAAGACCCGAACCAAGCGCGCATCTTGCGCCGCAAGAGGGCTGTGGCACACCCCAATGCCGTAGCCTGCGCGCATCATGGCGACCTGCGCCAGATCGCTGTCCGCCCGAAACCCCAGTTGGGCTCTGAGGTAGTTCTTGGCATTTACGCGCGCGATCGTCTGGCGGATGAACGCGGTTTCGCGATCAAAGCCGATCAATGTGTGCCTGTCCAGATCGTTCATCGATGTAGGCGTTCCGTGCTGCGCAAGGTACTTTTCATGCGCGAAAAAGCCCAGATCCACCTGGCCAACCCGCGTCGCAATCAGCGCCTCCTGTGTCGGCCTGAACATGCGCACGGCGATGTCGGCAGCGCGGTGGAGCAAGTCCTCTGCGCGATTGGAGAGATCGAGCTCGATCACCAGCTCCGGATGGTCAGCGCGCAAATGGACTAGGATCGGCGGCAACACTTCCACCCCCATGATTTCGCTGCAGGTTATGCGAACTGTGCCGCGCACGGAGCCGTGGGCTCCTGAGCCCTGTTGGCTGCTTGCCGCGCGCCGCAACGCCGCTGCAGTGGCGGCGATGCTGGCGGCGTAGGGTCTCAGCTCTAGAGCGGCCTCGGTGGGCGACAAGCCTTCGGGAGAGCGCGTGAAGAGCTTGAGGCCCAACGCGATTTCCAGACTTTCCACATGACGGCCGATGGTCGGTTGCGTCAATCCCAGCTCACGCGCGGCGGCGGAAAGAGAGCCGGTTTCCGTCACCAGCAGAAAGCTCCGGTACCAATGCCAATCGGGTTCGGATCGAGATTCGATGTCGGGCATAGTATTCAAATTTGTATAGAGACTAGGTGATTTTATGGAATTTTCTTTTCCTCGAGCGAGCCGCACACTTCTCCCATTGCTTGTGTTGCACGGAACAGAAAGAGGTTTTCATGGCAAAGATGGCACTGTTTGGCGCTGGCGGCGCGATCGGCCGGAGCATCGGCTCCGCCTTGAGTCTCCGGGGCGAAAGCTACCGCGTGGTGGGCCGCGACCGCACCAAACTACAGACGACGTTCGGAGCCGATCCGTTGGCAGAAATCGTGATCTGGGACCCGAATTCGCCTGCGTCGGTGAAGAGCGCCGCTGAAGGCGTGGACACGTTGATCTACATGGTGGGCGTGGACTACTGGAAGTTTGCGCTGCACCCCGAGCTGATGCGCAAAACGCTGGAGGGAGCGGTGGCGGCGGAGGTGAAAAACATCATTCTGATCGGCACGGTCTACCCCTACGGCCGCCTGCAGACCGCCAACCCAATCCGCGAAGACCATCCGCGCAACCCGCACACCTTCAAGGGCAAGATGCGCAAGGCTCAGGAAGACTTGGTGATGCAAGCGCATGTCGATGGACGCATCCGGGCAGCGGTTCTGCGGCTGCCCGACTTCTACGGCCCCGGAGATCCCAAAAGCCTGTTGGACTCGGCGGTCCACGCCGCAGTGACTGGCGGCACGGCAGAACTGCTCGGCCCCATCGATCGTCCGCACGAGTTCGTGTTCGTTCCGGACGTTGGACCGGTACTTTGCCAGTTGGCCGCTAACCCCGATGCGTTTGGGAAGATCTGGCATCTTGCAGGCGCGGGAGTCACTACGCAGCGAGCACTTGTGCATGAAATGGAGCGCCAGGTGGGGCACTTGATCAAGACGCGAGTCATCGGCAAGACGCTGCTGCGCGTGGCCGGACTGTTCAGTCCGATGATGCGTGAACTGGTGGAGATGAACTATCTGCTCACGGAGCCGCTGGTGATGGATGACTCCGCCTTGCAGCGGTTGATCGGGCCGATTCACAAAACGTCTTATGCCGAGGGGTTGCGGCAAACTTTGTTGGCGGCACGTGCGTAGCGTCTGCGTCGATGGACTCAAACTCTCAAGGGATCACATGGTTTGCGGGCACCTCATGCATGTCGAGGTTGTAGACAGACAGGACCGACCCTGATGTCAACCTGCTCTTGTCGATGCGAACCACAGCATCTCGAAGAAACTAGCCGCGATCACGACCTGTCTTCTTTTCGCTTCCTATGTTGAGGGTCGAGATGCCGTTCTTTTGCAGCGACAGCCAAGGAGGTGCGAAGGAGTCTGGTTGATGGAAATATTCGCGTATCTCGACGACATAGACGTCCGGTTCATATTTGACGCGGACTTACGTGTCACCGCTACCGCTGGTACTTTGGGTGATGGGCAGAAGCGCGACTCCGCTGGCAAGCGTGAATACATCCGCAATCAGGAATGACACAAGTAGTAGGTGAGCACTTCGCATGTGGAGTCGACGAGCCTCAAGAGTTCTCATTGGGCAAGTCTGGATCAAGCTCTGGAAACTGCTTCACGACGGGGCGCATCAAGTCCAGGTAAATTTTCCCCATCGCTTGACCTAGCGCCCACTTCATTTGCTTTTGCAGGTCTTCATCCGCAATGGAGTTCGCTAATTCAGCGGCGTTGTTCAGCAGGAAATTGATTTCCTGCGCGACCTGCATTCGTTCCTGAGCTTCGTCTCTATCCATGATGCTTTCCTGCGGTCATTGGAATAGCTTACGCGCGGCGCTGTTTCGTCGGCAACACGCTCGCGCGCAACGCTGCGTTTGCGCGGGTCTGCCAGCCCGTGCCCGTGGCCTTGAGAGCGGCGAGCACGTCGGGATCAATGCGCAAGGTGCATTGCACTTTGGAATCTGCTTTGACGCTCCCAGCAGGCCTGCCGCGCTTGCGTGCTTCGATTTGTTCGGGTGTGTGCACCACAGCGGCGATACGGGCTTTTGCTTCTGCCAGCCCTTGCCGCAAATCCGGTATTTCAAACCCTTCGTCTTCTTCGATCGCCCGCGCGGTTGCCTCGATGTCCATGTCTTCCAGAACTCTTTTTTTAGTCATCTCAAATCCTTTCAATTTCGCTCGGAGTAATGGTGCTGCGGTCTGACTTGGCATATATCGTGACGAGAATCACTACACCTTCCAAGACTTCGGTGACCGTAACCACTCTTGCTCCTCCGCTCTTGCCTTGACCTTTGATGCTCCAGCGTACTTTGCGTGCACCCCTGGACCCCCGGATCAAGTCGCCGGCCAGCGGGTTTGCAGCGATCCAACTTATGAACTCGATGCGTTCTGCATCGCTCCAAATTTTGGTGACCGCTCGCTGGAATGTGGGGGTTTCTTCAACGGTATACATGATTTTATTGTAGGGTCGATAAATTATCAATTCATTGATTTAATCGGGACTACATTTATTCACGTACAACGCTTACGCCCAGTCAATGGTTTGGAGCGATGAGCCGCATTGCACGGGTTATAGATTGACCGGAGTAGGGGTGTATCCCATCTGAAATAGAATCACGCCTTGCA
>CALMCS010000571.1 GCA_937862875.1 uncultured Comamonadaceae bacterium | reverse complement strand
ATGCGGTAGGTGAAGCCCTGGGGTCGATCGCTGTAGCCAAAACCGACCATGTCCGGCGCGATGACGCGTGCGTTCTCGGCCAGCTGGGGCATGACCAGCCGCCAATTGGCCCAGGCTGACACGCCCGGGCCCGAGCCGTGAATCATCAGCACGGGATGACCGCGTCCCACGTCGTGGTAGTTGGTGCGAATGCCCGCCGCGACGATGCTGTTGGCCACCTCGGGGTTGATGCTGGCAGGGGCGTCAGCGCGTCGTTCAGAGCTTGATGCAGACATTTTTCAGCTCCGTGTAGAACTCGAGGGAATGCACGCCGCCTTCGCGTCCGATGCCCGATTGCTTTGCGCCGCCGAACGGCGTGCGCAAGTCGCGCAGAAACCAGCTGTTGACCCAGGAGATACCGACCTTCATGCGTTGGGCGACGCGGTGGGCGCGCGAGACGTCGCGCGTCCAGATGGCGCAGGAGAGGCCGTAGACGTTGTCGTTGGCCTTGGCGACGACCTCGTCCTCCGCGTCGAAGGGCGCGATGTGGCAGCAGGGTCCGAAGATTTCTTCCTTGATGACGCGCGCGGTCTCGGGCAGGCCGGTCCAGATGGTGGGCTGGATCCACGAGCCTTTGGCGTACTGCGCGCCCATGTCGGGAACGCCGCCGCCCGTCACCACGGTGGCACCTTCTTCCACGGCGAGGCGGTAGTACGAGAGCACTTTTTCCTGATGCTCCTTGCTGATCAGCGGGCCCATGTCGGTGGTCTTGTCTTCGGGCAGGCCGATCTTCCAGCCTTCGATGCCGCGCTTGAGCTCGGCCACGAACTTGTCGAAGATCGGGCGCTCGACATACACGCGCTCGGTGCCCAGGCAGACCTGGCCGCTGTTGACGAATGCCGAGCGCAGCGTGCCTTCAATGGCGGCATCGAAGTCGCAATCGGCGAACACGATCGCGGCGTTCTTGCCGCCCATCTCCATGCTGACCGGGCGTGCGCCCTTGGCGGCAGCCTTCATGATGACCTCGCCGGTGCGGGTCTCGCCCGTGAAGGTGATGGCATCCACATCCGGGTGGCTGGTGACAAACTCGCCCGCGGAGTTGGGGCCGAAGCCGTGCACCACGTTGTAGACGCCGGGCGGAATGCCGGCCTCGTTCATCACTTCGCCCAGCAGCGCAGCGGTCTGCGGCGTTTCCTCGGAAGGTTTGACGACCACGGTGTCGCCGCAAGCCAGCGCGGGGCCCACCTTCCATGTCATGAGCAGCAGCGGCAGATTCCAGGGGCAGATCACGCCGATGACACCCACGGGTGTGCGGTAGCCGTAGTTGATCGCACCGCGACCGTCGGGCGTGGACATCTCGAAGAATTCGCTGGGAACGTTCTTCACCACGTCCGCAAAAATCTTGAAATTGGCTGCACCGCGTGGGATGTCGATATGGCTGGCGATGTTGACCGGCTTGCCGGTATCGGCACATTCGGCGGCCAGGAATTCATCGAAGCGGCGATTGATGCCGTCGGCCACCGCGTAGAGTTTTTCCACCCGCTCGGCCACCGTCATGCGGGACCACGGGCCATTCAGCGCGGCGCGCGCGGCGGCCACCGCCTTGTCCACGGCGGCGCGATCGGCTTCGTGCACCTTGGCGATGACTTCGCCGGTCAGCGGGGATGTTTTGTCGAAGGTACGTTCCGAGGCCACGTACTCGCCATTGATGAAGTTGCGGATCTGTTTCATGGTCATGCTTCGTTGGTTGTCATTCGTTCGTTTATTCATTCATTCACTGATGGATGGGTTCAGGCGGCGGACACGAGTCCCAGCGAGTCCAGGCCCGCCTTGGCAATCGCCTCGTCCTGCGCTTCGCTGCCGCCCGAGACGCCAATGGCGCCGATGCGCGCACCGTGCTCTTCAATGGGCAATCCGCCGCCAAACGCGACGAAGCGCGGGCGCTGCAGCAAGCCGGTCTTGACGGCTTCGGAATGCGCCGCGAAGGCCGACGACCAGCTGCCCGTGGGCAGGCCAAAGCTGGCGGCGGTGTAGGCCTTGTCGGTGGCGATATCGATGGAGTGCAGCGGCGCACCGGCCATGCGGGCGAACGCCACCGGCAGGCCGGCCGCGTCCACCACCGACACATTGACCCGCACGCCCAACGTGTCGGCGTGGTGAACGGCGGCCTGCAGTGCATGCATGGCGGCCGGCGCGTCGATCACGCGCTGGGCCGCGCTGCAGCCCTGTGCGGACTGGAACGTCGCGGGTGAGGGGCGAGTGCTTGCTTCTTGCATGGCGCGGCTCCTCAGAACGCTTTCACGAGCGTGAAGCGCAGCAGATTGCCCTTGGGCAGAGCGCCGGTTCCCGCCTGTGCGCTGATCTCCTTGTAGACCGCGCCCTTCAGGAACACGCCCGCGCCAGGAATGGGGTAGACCACTTCCGCACCAATTGCGTGGCGTGATGCCCGATCGCCGCTGGCACCCACGCCGCTGTCGTCGCTCACCTGCCACTGGCTATAGCCCACTACGCCGGCCTGAAAGTTGGCGAAGGACTTGCCCACACCCCATTCCAGCGTGACCTGGTTGCCGGGCCGAAAGCCAGAATCGGTCCTGCCGTTGCGCTCAAAACGCATGAGGCCCGATGCTGAGATCTTCTTGGCCGCGTCGAAGTAGTAGGTCGCACCGCCCGTCAGCATCGTGCTCTTGAAGCCCTTGCCGGCCGATGCGGGATGGTTGGTGTTGGCGGTGTCAAACCACATGCCGGCGGCGGCCACCGCATCCCACTGCTGGCCGTGCCAGCCGAGCACCAGAGGGCCGATGTAGATATCGCCCAACTCGGTGCGCGAGTCGTCCACACCGGCGGCGTTGATGCGCAGCGAGGTGTGCTGCAGCGGAATGATGGCTTCCATGCCGTAGTCCGCACCCAGCACCTTGGTGGAGGTCATCCATACAAAGCGATTGGCCAGCGCGACGACCGTGCCCTTGTTGCGTCCCGGCAGGTTGTCGCTGCTGCCCGGGGCGCGAAAGCTGTCGATGTTGTAGTCGACCAGATAGCCCAGGTAGTAGAAACCGGGCGGCGGTACGCTGGCAGCCTGCATGCCTTCGACGCCGGGCACGTAGTGGCCGTCGGCATGAACAGCCGTAGTGGTAAGGGTGCCAAGGGTGGCGAGCGCGGCCACCACCGCGGATGCAATGGTTTTTTTCATCGATGTCTCCTTGTTATGGTGCGATTGGCGTATTCAGTTTTGAGTTTTCAGTTTTTTGCTGGTCGCTTCAGGTGTAGACGTCGGTGAACGAAGGCACGAGGTCACCCGTGTGATAGAAGATGGCGGTGCCCAGCTTGTCCTCGGTCCAGGTGGTCACGGGACGATCGCGCTGCGACAGGTAGCCCAGGCCCGCGAAGGTCTCGTTGCGGTTGCCGCTCGGGTCGAAGAAATAGATGGTTTCGCCGCGCGTGATGCCGTGGCGCGTGGGGGCCACGTCAATGCGGACCTTGTTCTTGGCCATCACATCGGCGGACTTGAGCACGTCGTGCCAGGAGTCGAGGAAATACGCGATGTGGTGCAGGCCGCTGCGCGGGCCGCCGACGAAGGCGATGTCGTGCGGGGTGGTGGTGCAGGCCATCCATGTGGCGGCCTGAATCACGCCGCCCGGGCCGACCATGATTTGCTCGGTCAGGAAGAAGTCGAGGCACTCCTTCATGAAGCGCGTGTTCTGCTCCACGGTGTTGATGCCGGCCTCGGGGTTCATCTCGCACATCAGCAAGGCATGGTCGAGCCAATGCACGCCAGAGCCGCGCAGATCGTCGGGCCAGGGGTCCGGGTTGGTCGTTCCGACGTCGGTGCCCACGCATTCCTTCATCGCATAGAGGCGCATCTCGTGACCGCTCGGCAGGTTGAACTGCAGCATGCGGCCGGTGGCGGGCAGCGTGCCCTCGGGCAGGATCTGGGTCTTGATGCCCCAGTTCTCGATCTTCTGTTGCAGCGCGTCGAGGTCGCTGTCCTGGTCGACCTTGTAGGCCAGGTGGTTGAGGCCTGCCTGATCGGACTCGGTGAGGATCAGCGAGTACTTGTCCCACTCGTCCCAGCACTTGAGATACACGTGGCCGGACTTG
>CALMCS010000570.1 GCA_937862875.1 uncultured Comamonadaceae bacterium | reverse complement strand
CAGCAGGGCCTGCAGGGATGGGCTGTTCACCAAGGTCAACTGGACGGCATCTTTCTGTTCCAAAGGCTGCGCCAGCAAGGCTTGAGCGGCCTGCGCACGCTGGTCGCGCTCCTCCTGGGTGCGGGCCAAGGCGAGTTTGCCTTCGGTGAAGCTGCCCGCTTCGGCGTTAACTCGACCCATGTTCTGATCCAGGCTGACACTGGCACATCCGGTCAGCACCGCCAGCCCCAGGGCGGACAGCGTCAGCTTGATAGGAGTGGCACGCAAACCCTTCATGGCGTGTCTCCTTGGTGATGATCGGCATGCGGATCGCTGGCGGGCGCAACGCCTTTGGCGGGCGCAGGCTGGCCCGACCTGGCTTCCTTAGCATAGGCACGCCAGCCACCGATTTGGCCCACGCGATCATTGGCTTCACGCCAAGATTGCACCTGCTGATCCGCATAGGCCTGGTAGGCACCGATGGGGGACGAGTACTGCAGCTTCGTCGGCAGTGAGGGCTGGGGGGCTTCGCTATCTGCCGGGGCTTGTGCAAAAGCCGCCCCTGCGAACAACGCCAGTGTCCAAGGCAACAGGGCCTTGAAGAGTGGCTGGTGATGGGAATGGGCCATGGTCTCCTCTGAAAGCATTTCTAATCTCATGCTGGAGATTTTGAAAAAGCCGCCCTTTCAGCAAGATGTTGGCAACATTACATTCTTGTCAGCTTCGTGTTGGTACCTCTCCAACGCGGCACACTTACGCGGGAACCTTTAATGGAGCATGCGGGTGAAGATATTGATCGTCGAAGACGAGCCCAAGACGGGCGAGTATTTGCGCCAGGGCCTGAGCGAGGCTGGGTATGTCGCGGACCTGGTGCCCCATGGCACCGATGGGCTGCACATGGCTTTGCACGGTGCTTACGACCTCGTGGTCTTGGATGTCATGCTGCCCGGGCTGAACGGCTGGCAGGTGCTGCAATCGCTGCGCGAGCGCGGCCTGCAAATGCCCGTGCTGTTCCTGACCGCACGCGATCAAGTGGAGGACCGCGTCAAAGGACTGGAACTCGGCGCCGACGACTACCTTGTCAAGCCATTCTCGTTTGCCGAATTGCTGGCCAGGGTGCGGATCATTCTGCGGCGCGGCCACGCAGGCAACGAGAGCACCGTGCTGCGAGTGGCCGACCTGGAACTGGATTTGCTGCGCCGCCGGGTATCCCGAAACGGCAGGCGCGTAGATCTGACGGCCAAGGAATTCGGTCTGCTGGAACTGCTGATGCGTCGCCACGGTGAAGTGTTGCCACGCTCCCTGATCGCATCGCAGGTGTGGGACATGAACTTTGACAGCGACACCAACGTCATCGAGGTGGCGATGCGCCGCCTGCGCATGAAGATCGATGAAGGCCAACCCCTCAAGCTCA
>CALMCS010000569.1 GCA_937862875.1 uncultured Comamonadaceae bacterium | reverse complement strand
CGACGCCATCCGCACCTACCTCTGGGCCGGCATGACGCCGCGCAACGACCCGCTGGCGGCGCCCATGATGAAATCCTTGCGGGGGCTGGAAGCCATTCTTGCGCGCACCGGCGCACTGCCCGAATCGGTGAACACCGCCAGCGGCGAAGCCAAGGGCGCCGCGCCATTCGGCTTTTACGCCGCCATGCTGCCTTATCTTGAAACCGCGGCAGCCCCCGGGCCGCGCGTGCAGGCGCAGCGCCAGCGCGTGGAGCAGGAGCTGGCGCGCGTGCTGGCCGAGCGGGCCACCGCCACCCAGCAACCGCCGTACTACGACATCGTCCTGAGCCTGTTCGGGATGGGTTGGGCTGACCGGCGTTACCGTTTTACTCGCACGGGCGAACTTGCGCCCCGATGGGCCAGCGAATGCAAAGCAAGCACCTCCTGATTGGCGCGGCCATTGCGGCCCTGCTGGCCGCCGCCAGCACCAGCGCCGTCGCCGAGTCCGCCGCCGAACGCCAACTGATTGAGCAAGGCCAGTATTGGCTGCAGCGCGACTCCGCGCGCGCTACGCAAGCATGGAACAAGCTGCTCCTAGCCAGGCCGGGAAGTGCCGATGCGCTTTTGGGGCTGGGTCAACTGGCAGTCCAGGCCCAGCAGGTGGCGAAAGCGCAGTCGTATCTTGCGCAGATCAAGCAATTGCACCCAGACCACCCTGATATTGCATTGCTTGAGCAGGACATTGCACTGATGGGCGATGGGCCGTCCGCCCTTCTGAACCAAGCGCGCATTTTGCTGCGCCAGGACAACCCCGATGAAGCGGTCAAACTTTACAAACAACTGTTCAATGGCCGCGCGCCGCAGGGAAACCTTGGCGTGGAGTACTACTCTGCCCTGGGGTATTCAACAAATGGCTGGACAGAAGCGGTGGCAGGACTTGAGCGCTTGCGCGCCAGATCGCCGAACGATCCGCAGATTCAACTGGCCCTTGCAAACCTCCGGGTACTGCGCGATGGAACCCGCATGCAAGGCTTGCGCGCGCTCGTCACGCTTTCTCGTCGGCCAGACATTGGAGGCGTGGCAACGGAACAGTGGCGACAAGTCCTGACCTGGCTCGGTGCGCCGCCGCCGCCGTCAACCTCGCAGTATTTCGAGGAGTACCTCAAGGCGAATCCCGACGATGATGAGATTCGCCAGCAATACCGGGCCAAACGCACGGCATCGACGGGCACGGCATCGAATGCCAGGCCCGCGCCCGTGCGCGTCGATCCGTTCGATGGACATGTCAAGACAGGATTTGATGCCCTGCAAAAGGCCGACTTGCCCGCCGCAGAGCGCGCATTTTCTGCGGCGCTGCGCCTGCGTCCTCGCAATGCCAGCGTATTGGGCGGACTGGGGCTGGTGAAGCTTCGGCAGGAGGAATATGCCCAGGCCCGCGATTTGCTGGGCCAGGCATCGGCGCTGGGCGACGCCTCCCAATGGAAGCAGGCTCTCGACAGCGCAAGCTACTGGGATCTCGTGGACAAGGCGCGCACCGCCCGGCAGGAAGATCGCCTGGACGACGCGGCCAAGCTGCTGGAGCAGGCCCTACAGATCGATGCACGCGAACCGACAGCGGCCCTCGAACTGGGGCGCGCCTATGTGGATCTGCAAAGCCCCCAGGATGCGGAGCGCGCCTACAGAAACGTTCTGGCGCGCGAGCCCGGCAACCTTCCGGCCCTGCAAGGCTTGGTGGGGGTTCTGGCATCCACGAACCGCGGTGGTGAAGCCCTGGATCTCATCGACAGCCTGAGCCCCGAGCTGCGCGAACGCATCGACGTGGGCCGCCTGCGCGCCGAGCGCAGCATTGCCCAGGGCCGCGAGGCGGACAGCCGCGGCGATCTGGACGGCGCCCGCAGCTACTTCGAGGACGCCATGAGCCAAAGCCCCGACGATCCGTGGCTGCGGCTCGAACTGGCCCGGCTGCTCCAGCGGATGGATCGGCACGCCGAAGCCGTCGAGGTGACGGATGCCTTGCTCGCCGGAGAGCCGCAGCCAGAAGCACTCTACGTGGCCGCGCTGGTACGCGCAGAGCAGCAGGACTGGGCAGGCGCGTGGGAATTGGCTGACCGCATTCCGAAGGCCAGCCGCACGAGCGACATGAAGGCGCTGCAGGCGCGCGCCTCGCTGCAGGCGGGCCTGGCGCAGGCGCAGGCGCTGGCACAGCGCGGCGAACAGACTCAGGCACGGGCCATGCTCGCACCGTTGGTGGATCTGGCCGGAGCAGACGCCGGATCGGTCAGCGCCATTGCGGCCGTCTATGCCGACGTCGGCGATTCCGTCCGCGCCAGGGCCCTGCTGCGCGAGGCGCTGGCCCGCGAGCGCCAGCCTTCGGCGGGGCTGCTGCTGCAGTATGCGGGCCTGCTGCTGCGGCTTGGCGGCTCCGACGCCGACTTTGCCAACGCCATGCAAAGCCTGCGCGCCATGCCCCTGGATGCCGCGCAGCGCCGACAGCACGAGGACTTGCAGCGCGGGCATGGGCTGCGCCAGGCGGAGGCACTGCGGCAGCGAGGCGAGCTGGCACTGGCCTATGAAGCCTTGCGCCCGTTGCTAGCCGCCATGCCCAACGATCCGCTGGTGCTTGGCGCGCTGGCGCGCATGTACGTGGATGCAGGCAACCAGGGCGAAGCTGTGCGGCTGTATGAGCGCATCCTGTCCCGCTCGCCCAATGACCTCGACACCCTGCGCGCCGCCGGGGGCGCCGCATCCGCCGCTGGCGACCTCGGCACGGCGGAGCGCCTGTTCCAGCGCGCACTCCAGATCGCCCCCGACGACCCGCAAGTGCTGGCGGCGCTGGGCAACATCTACCGGCGGCAGGGCCGCAACAGCAAGGCCCTGCCCTTGCTGCGCCAGGCCGAGGCGGTTCTGCAGCGGCAACTCACCGGCCCAACGCCGGTACCCATGTCGTCCATGTCGGCGCCTGAGCCGTCCGCTGTGACCGCCTTTCCGGCCGACAACCCCTTTGCCACGTTGGCGCCGCGCAGCAATGCACCCAGGCGCTAGTGCAGTGGTTGACGCTTGATGGAACAAATAAAACCGATGGATTTTTGGCCTGGGCAAGGCGCAAGCCACAGCGATAGCCGTAGCTATCGCGAGGCTGAGCCCGGACACGAACAGCCCCTGCGGGCTGTTCGTGCCTGGCGAAGGGACGAGCCTCTGGTTCGGTGCGGCCTGCAAGGCTTGCAACGCCGCCCAGGCCGAAAAGGCGCGGTTTTATGTTCCAGATAGCGTCGAACACTGCACTAGCTCCTACCTTTTTCTCACAACTCTTCTCTGGAACAGAAAGAACTCTCCATGTTTGCAACACTTGCCGGTCTCAGCATTCTCGTCATTGGCGACAGTCACTTGCGTGATCAAAACTACCTCCTGGGAACCCTTCACGACGAGCTTCTGGGCCGGGGAGCCAAGGTTCACACCATCGGGGTGTGCGGTTCCACGCCCGCTGACTGGGTGACGACCAAGGCAGGCGATTGCGGCGGGGCCGAGCGCATTGACAAAGGCACCATCACCTACACCGAGGCCAGCGCCAAGACCAAACCGGTCAAGCAGTTGATCCAGTCGGAAAAGCCCAATCTCGTGGTGGTCATCATGGGCGACACGATTGGGGGCTACAAGCAACCCACCTTTCCCCGTGCATGGGCCTGGCAGCAGGTCACGGCGTTGACCAAGGAGATTGGCGCCACCGGCGTCAAGTGCGCCTGGGTTGGGCCGGCATGGGGCAGCGAGGGAGGCAAGTTCGGCAAAACCTTCGATCGCGTGCGCGCAACGTCGGAATTCCTGGCCAACAACGTGGCGCCCTGCACCTATGTGAATTCGCTGGATTTCTCCAAGCCCGGCCAGTGGCGCACGATCGACGGGCAGCATTTCACGCCGACGGGCTACAAAGAGTGGGGTAAGGCCATCGCCAAGGCCATCGCGACCTCTCCTGCAGTGAAAAAGTGACGCGGCGTGAATTCCGTGATGCGAGCCACGCCAATGAAACCATTGTCTCAATACATTGTGCCCACACTGATGACGTGCACGGCCGTTTCCGCGCAGGCGGCAGGCCCCATGCTCTATGAAACCGGCCCCGCGCAGGACTCCGCGTTCGTGCGCTTCGTCAACGGGCTGGATCATGCGGTGGAGGTCGTGCCCGAAGGCGGCCGCGCCAGGTTGTCTTTGCCAACCAGCAAGCCTCTCGGGGACTTTCTGCCGGTGCGGCCGGACACGGTCATCAAGGGCGCTTTCGAGGCGCGGGGCCAGCGAGCGGGCGTAGCTGTAAAAACCGCCCCGGGCGCCTTTTCAACCGTGGTGGCCAAGCCCGCGGGCGCGGGCAAGCCATTCACAGTGACCGTGCTCACAGAGGTGCCAGACGATTTCAGTGCGCTACGCGCTTCGCTGGGTTTTGCGAGCCTGGATAAAGCGTGCGCGCCTGCCGGTCTGCAGACTGCAGGCAAAGGGGTGGCGCTGTTTTCCGGCGTGGCCCTGGAGCAGCTCCAGCGCCGCCAGATCAACCCGGTCAAGCTCACGGTGCAGGCCACCTGCGGCGGCAAGCCGGTGGGCGGCGTGGTCGATCTGGGGCAGCTGGAGGCGGGGCAACGCTACAGCGTGCTGCTGATGCCCGCCGCGGGCGGTGCGCCGCGCGTGGTCTTTGCGGCCGACACCGTGGCCCGATAGTTCAGGTAGCCCATGGTTTTCGCGTCTCTCGAATTCCTGCTGCTGTTCTTTCCGCTGTTTCT
>CALMCS010000568.1 GCA_937862875.1 uncultured Comamonadaceae bacterium | reverse complement strand
CGTACGATTTTTTCCGTTTCGTGAGCTGACCCCTTGACGGTCAACCAGATCAGCAAGGGCAAAGAGGAGCTTGTAGGCCAGATTGACGCGCGGGACGGCGCAGACCTGGTCCGGCGCGCACGCGACAGGGCGCCAGATCTGCCGCCAGGCATAGAACAGTGCCGCCACTGAAGCGGCCACGAAGATCGGCTGATAGGGCGCGAGTCCTGCAAGGTTGCTGATCCACGCGCCCGAGATCCCTACTAGCACCAGCACCAGAGGACCCAGACAGCACGCCGAAGCCAACAAAGCGGCGAGCCCGCCGGCAATGAGTGCCCGGCCCCCGGACCGGGGCATGCGAGTGACAAGCTCCTTGTTCATGGACTAAGCTTACCTCCGTACCAAAGTACGGAGTCAAGTCATGTCCAGCCCGGCCGATTTCCTCACCATTGGCGCCTTGGCCAATGCCGCCTCGGTCAACGTTGAAACCATCCGCTTCTACCAGCGCAAGGGTTTGGTGCCCGAGCCCGATCGCCCCGTGGGCGGCATCAGACGGTATGCCGGAAGTGATCTGGCTCGCGTCGCCTTCATCAAGTCCGCGCAACGGCTGGGCTTCAGCCTTGACGAGATCGCCGAGCTCCTCGCACTCGAGGATGGTTCGAGTTGCGCCAAGGCCCGGATGAAAGCGCAGGAGAAGCTGGTAGACGTCCGCGCGAAGCTGATCGATCTGCAACGGATCGAGCGCGTGTTGAACAACTTGATCGGCCAGTGCGAAAAAGCGAAAGGCAAGGTTCGTTGTCCGCTGATCGCAGCGCTCCACGTTCCTGCTGGGGTGCCAGGCTAAAGCGCGCCAACTCGCCACTTACTTTGGGCGACGCCTGCGAGCGCTCTAACGCATCGCTGTAGAGCACAATTGATGCGGGCGGCGCTTGACCCTGAACCGACTTTAATGTGTCAAATGGGCGCTCACAACGAAACAGCCATTTTTATCAGCCTGATCTCCGTTCTGTTGTTGGGCGCTGTGACGCTCGGAGCCATAGCGTATTTGCTGGCAAGGCCTTTCCCTCCACGGCTTGAATCAAGCCTATGCAATCCCCCCATGCCAATTAGTCTTTCAGACCCCCCTCCTCGCCGCACCAACATTCCATCGCCGCAGTGGTCCCTCTTGCTGATGGCTTTCTTGGTTGCGTTCGTCGCGACCCTCGGCAGCCTGTTCTTCAGCGAAATCATGAAGCTGGAGCCGTGCGTGCTGTGCTGGTATCAGCGCATCGCAATGTTCCCTCTGGTGCCAATCCTCGCCATCGGGCTCTACTCGCAAGATTCAGGAGGCATCAAATACGCCATGCCGCTGGCGGGCGCGGGATGGCTTGCGGCGTTCTACCACTGGCTGCTGTACTCGGGCTACATCCCAAAAGGCCTGCAGCCGTGCGGTAAGGGCCCGTCCTGCGCCGAGGTCAGCCTGGAATTGGGCGGCCTGGTCACCATCCCAATGCTCTCGCTGGCTTCCTTCAGCATCATCATTATTTTGTTGCTACTGGCGACCAGGAAAGGTGGGTCCCAATGAACCGGCAGCGAATTCTTCTGATTTCGGCCATGGCCGTGATCCTGCTGTTCGGCTTGGGCGTGTACCTGTACGACCGGATGGAGGACGAACGGCTTGGCGAACTCGCCCGCCAAAGTGACTCGGTGTTCAATCGCCCGCATTCACCGACGTATGGCTCGGCACAGGCCAAGGTCCGGATCGTCGAGTTCTTTGATCCGGCCTGCGAGACTTGCAGGGCTTTCTATCCTCTGGTGAAAGATATCGTGGACAGCAACCCCGGCAAGGTTCAACTGGTCGTGCGGTACACGCCGTTCCATGCCGGCGCCGACACGGCTGTCAAAGTGCTCGAGGCGGCCCGGCTTCAAGGTCTTTTCTGGCCGGTGAACCGCGCCTTGCTGAACGCACAACGGACCTGGGGCGCTGACCACGACCCCCGGCCCGATCTGATTTGGTCCATCGTGGACGGCACCGGACTGAACCTCAGGAAAGCCCGCGAGGACGCCGGCTCGGCTGAGGTCCTTGCCAACATCGAACAGGACATGGCCGATGCCAAGATCCTGAATGTCACCCGCACGCCAGGATTTTTCGTCAACGGAAAGCCGTTGAAGGATTTTGGCGATGAACAGCTCAAAGCCCTGGTCAATCGGGAGCTCAAAGCGGCCTACCCGCAGTGAGTGAGATGGGAAACTTTGACGCTGCCGACCGGCTCCCGAGAGAAATCCATGATCGCAAACATTGAATCCGTTGCCCAAAGTGCGCCCTTGGCCGTCGCGCGACTGGCCTGTGCCGTCCTCCTGATCTTCGGCAGTGCATTCGCTCTGCGGGTTGAAGCGCAACCGCTCAAAAGCGTGGTCACGACCGAGCGCGCGCGGGCCGAGTTGCTGGCCCATGCGCCCGAAGGCGTCGAGCCCGGCAAGGCGTTGTGGGTCGGACTGCAACTGGCCCACCAGCCCGAGTGGCACACATACTGGAAGAACTCCGGCGACTCCGGCCTCCCCACCCAGTTGACGTGGACGCTACCGCCGGGCGTGGAGGCTGGCGAGATTGCCTGGCCGATACCGAAGAAGTACCCGATCGGAAATCTGGCTAACTACGGCTACAGCGGCACGGTACTTTTGCCCGTGCCACTCACCGTCACGCCGCAGTTCAAGCCTTCGCTCCTGGGCGGTGACTTGGAAATCAAGCTGAAGGCGCAGTGGCTGATATGCCGGCAGGAGTGCGTCCCCGAAGAGGGCGAATTCGCACTCAAGATTCCCGCGCGCAGTGCCACAGCCCTGTACGCGAATGTCTTCAATGCCAGCTTCCAGGCACAACCCCGCCCGCTCCCCGGCGCCGGGACGGTTCGGATCGACGGCAAAATGCTCAAGGTCAGCGTGCCCGGTTTGCCGGCTGAGGCGCAGGGCAAGGTGCTTGGATTCTTCCCGGAGACGAAGGAGGTGATCGAGACTGCGGCGCCGGTCACGCAATCCTGGGACGGCAAGGTCTGGAACGCCGTTGTGCCCTTGTCAGCCCAGCGCAGCGAGAGCCCGGCGCTGATGCCTTTGGTGCTGACCCTGGGAGACAAGGGTTGGCGCACGGAGGCCCAAGTCATAGGCCAATGGCCGCAGGTGGCCGCCGCACCCGGCGTGTCCCCCGCGCTGGAGGAGGCGTTGCGGCGCAACAGCCTGAGCCAGCCAGCATCTGCTATGTCTCTTACCTTCGCGGCAGCGCTCCTGGGTGCTCTGCTGGGCGGCCTGATTCTCAACCTCATGCCCTGTGTTTTCCCCGTGCTGGCGATCAAGGTGATGAGCTTCGCGCGCCATGCCGACGATAGGCGCGGCCATCGCGTCAGCGGGCTGGCGTTTTCGGCTGGCGTGGTCGTGTCGTTCGTGTTGCTCGGCGCCCTCCTGGTCGGCCTGCGCGCGGCGGGCCAGCAGCTTGGGTGGGGCTTTCAGCTGCAGACCCCGCTCGTGGTCGCCACGCTGGCGGCGCTATTCACGGTGATCGGACTTAATCTCGCCGGAGTATTCGAGTTCGGCGCCTTCCTGCCGAACAAGCTGGCAACCCTGGAGAGCAGGCATCCAGTGGTCAACTCATTCTTGTCGGGAGTGCTGGCCGTGGCGATCGCATCGCCGTGTACCGCGCCATTCATGGGTGCTTCTCTCGGCCTAGCTGTCACGCTGCCGACGCCGCAGGCCTTGCTCGTGTTCGCCGCCCTCGGCTTCGGCATGGCCTTGCCCTACCTTGCCGCCGGCTGGATTCCCGCCGTGGCCAAGTTACTGCCTAGGCCAGGCCCATGGATGGCGACACTGCGCCAGTTCATGGCCTTTCCGATGTTCGCAACAGTGACCTGGCTGCTGTGGGTACTGGGCCAACAAAGCGGAATCGATGGGGCAGCTTCGCTGTTGGTGCTGCTGGTCGCCATGAGCATGGTGATCTGGTCCCTCACGCTGATCGGGCGTTCGCGGCGCATCGTGGGTGGCATTTCATTCGTCGTGCTCGCGCTGCTGATGTGGCACGCGGGTCAGAACATCACAGCAGTCGATGCCCGGCCGGCCACGGCTGCTGCCAGCGAAGGTTCCTGGCAAGCCTGGGAGCCGGGACGCGTTGAGCAAATCCTGGCAACCGGTCGCCCTGTGTTTGTCGACTTCACCGCGGCCTGGTGCGTCACTTGCCAGTACAACAAGAAGACCACGTTGGCCAACCCAGCGGTGATGGCTGACCTGTCAGCCAAGAACGTCGCGTTGGTGCGGGCCGATTGGACACGGCGCGACCCGGCCATCACCGCCGCCCTTGGCCAGTTGGGCCGGAATGGCGTGCCGCTGTATGTGCTTTATCAAAACGGCAGGCCGCCGGTAGTGCTGTCCGAGATTTTGAGCGTGGATGAGGTGCGCTCAGCCGTCGCGTCGCTCTGACATCCCGCTCGCGAACGCGGCCAATATCGACATGGGCCTTTGGCGGATGCAAGTGGCATGCAGAGTTTTGTGAAGCATGCTTGCCAGCACTCAAAGCAAAGAAGACGAGCCATGGGACTTTTGCGCCGGCGAAAGGTCACCTTCTTCGGGTGTCACGTTCGCAGGTCGCCAACTTCGTCGCCACAGACTATGGCTATTGAGCTCCAAAATGAGCACGTAAGGCGATCTTTAACGAATTGACGTTGATCGAGTTCTGATCAACTCCTAAGGCTACGCTGAACAAGCCCTCGAAATTTCCCGCGCGAACGCGGAAGACGCCA
>CALMCS010000567.1 GCA_937862875.1 uncultured Comamonadaceae bacterium | reverse complement strand
CCCACGACCCTTGGCTTCGGAGGCCAATACTCTATCCACTGAGCTACAGCCGCGTGCTGTTGCAGTCCGCGATTATCGCACGGCTATTGCAGCCGCGCGACTCATCCCGGGTTGGGGGTGTTGGGCGATAGATGACTTTGAAAGCCAATGCCCGATAAATAGGCGTCGACTGACATACAACCGGTGTGCACCAGAGGGAAACTGCCAGCATTCAACACCCAGCTATGTATGAGTCCGACGAACAGTGAATGCAAGCCCTGTGCCGCCGTTTCCGGTGGCATGGGGAGTGTCACGTTCAATTCCTTGGCCGCGGCGCTGAGGTCGTGGGTGAATTTGACCGAGCAGATCTGTGCGGCTTCGATGTGGCGGTCGCGCACGCCCGCGAGTTCTCCGACATATTCCATCTTGAACATGGCGGTGTCGAAGACCTTGCGGCGGCGATCGTCGAGGCTGACGTTTTCGAAGACGGCCTGGATGGATCGGCGGATGCGGTCCAGCGGCGGCAGTTCTCCGTATATGTCGTCGCAGATTTCGTCGAAGGGCATGCAGACGCGGTTCAGCATGGAGCTGAAGACGTCCACCTTGTCCTTGAAATGCCAGTACACCGCACCGCGCGTAGCTCCTGCGCGCTGTGCGATATCTCCCAGCGATGTGCGGGAAACGCCTTTTTCGAAGAACACTTCTTCGGCCGCATCCAACAATTTGGTGCGGGTTTCATCTGCTTCTGCTTTGGTTCGCCTTGCCATGTGTGAGGCCCTCTATGAGCCCGGTCGTACTGAGTCTATGTTCAGAGGAACGGTTGTTTCGTGAAGGTAAAGTTGTGGGATGCGCTAATTATACATTTATGCATGTATGTATAATTGCGCATCAAATCCGTCGGAAATGGGGTTCAATAACGCCCATCTCCTCTCATGCGCTGTCTGCCATAGACGCGTAAGAACTGACTGATATCGTTATTCAAATGTCTACCAGAAGGACTTTCATGCATCCCATGTATGAAGCTAATCAGGCTGCTGGCCACTCTTCCACTGTTTTTCGTCGCACCAAGTCTGCGGCTCTCGGCCTGGCGCTGATTGCGGCTCTCGGCCTGACGGCCTGTGGCGACAAGAAGGCGGCCTCCGGGCCTGCTCAGCAGGGTCAGGCCCAGCCGCCTGAAGTGGGCGTGGTCACCGTGGCACTGCAAAACGTGCCCATCGTCTCCGACCTGCCCGGTCGCCTTGAAGCGTCCCGCGTTGCACAGGTTCGCGCTCGCGCCGCCGGTATCGTGCAAAAGCGCACCTTCAAGGAAGGCTCTGACGTGAAGGCCGGTCAGCAGCTGTTTGTGATCGACGACACCCCTTACCGCGCCAATCTGCAGAGTGCCCAGGCCACGCTGGCTCAGGCCGATGCGAATCTGGCACAGGCCTCGTCCACCGCCCGCCGCTACAAGCCGCTGGTGGAAGCCAACGCGATCAGCAAGCAGGAATATGACGTCGCCGTCGCCAACGAAAAGGCGGCTCTGGCACAGGTAGCCGCCGGCAAGGCAGCGGTGACCAATGCGAATGTGAGTCTGGGTTACGCCAGCGTGACCGCTCCGATTTCCGGCCGTATCGGCCGCGCATTGGTGACCGAAGGCGCTCTGGTGGGTCAAGGCGAAGCGACGCAGCTGGCCGTGATTCAGCAGATCAACCCGATGTACGTGAACATCACGCAGTCCTCGTCCGAGATTCTGCGCATGCGCGAGGCGCTCTCCAAGGGCAAGCTGGCCAGCGACGGCGCTGCTGGTGCCCGCGTGAGCGTTTACCTCGACGATGGTCGCAAGTACCCGCAAGATGCCCGCCTGTTGTTCACCGACCTGACCGTGGATGAGTCCACCGGCCAGGTGAGCGTGCGCGCCGAGGTCCCGAATCCCGATGGCTTGCTGTTGCCAGGCATGTACGTCCGCGTGCATCTGGAGCAGGCGCAGATCGAGAATGCCATGGTGATCCCGCAGCAGTCCGTCACGCGCAACGAAAAGGGCAATTTCGTGATGGTCGTGGCTGACGATGGCTCCGTGAGCCCGCGTCCAGTGCAGATCAGCAAGTCCGACGGCATCAACTGGGTCGTGACCTCTGGCCTGAAGGCTGGCGAAAAAGTCATGGTCGACGGTCTGGTGAAGGTCGGCATGGGTGCCAAGAAGGTCACTCCCGTGCCATGGACCGGCTCCTCGCAACCGGCTGCGCAACAACCCAAGCCAGCCGATGCAGGCAAGGTCGAAGGCGCTGCCGCACCGGCACCCGCAGCTTCTGCACCTGCTTCGGCCGCCAAGTAAACGGAACGACCTCACATGTCGAAGTTTTTTATCCATCGACCCATCTTTGCGTGGGTGATCGCCATCTTCGTGGTGCTGTTCGGTATTGTGTCGATCACACAATTGCCGGTCGCGCAGTTCCCGTCCGTGGCGCCTCCAACCATCACCGTGACTGCCACCTACCCAGGTGCCACATCGGAGACGATGACCGATTCGGTGCTTCAGCTCATCGAACGTGAAATCAACGGCGCCGAAGGCCTCATGTACATGGAGACCAAGGCGCCTGCGGGCGGCCAGGGCACATTGACCGTGACCTTCCAGCCCGGTACCAACCCCGAGTTGGCCCAGGTGGACGTGCAAAACCGTCTGTCGCGCGCACTGCCGCGTCTGCCTTCCGTCGTGCAAGCCCTGGGTGTGCGCGTCGACAAGGCGATGAGCAACTTCCTGATGATTCTGGCCTTCCAGTCCACCGACGGTGCCACATCGCGCGACGAAATCGCCGACTATGTGAACCGCAACGTGTTGCCTGAAATCCAGCGTCTCGAAGGCGTGGGCAAGGCGCAGCTGTTTGCTGCCGGCCGTGCCATGCGCGTCTGGATCGATCCTGCAAAACTGCAAGGCTATGGTCTGTCGATCGCTTCGGTGAACGCGGCCATCGCTGCCCAGAATCAGCAGATCTCTGGCGGCGCATTGGGTGACGCTCCATCGATCCCCGGCACCTCCATGAGCGCCACGATCGTGGTGCCAGGCCAGCTCACGACACCGGAAGAATTCGGCAACGTGGTGCTGCGCTCCAACTCTGATGGTTCGACCGTGCGCGTCAAGGACGTGGCGCGCGTCGAAGTCGGCGTGGAAACCTACGCGTTCAACTCGCGTCTGGACGGCAAGCCTGCGGTCGCGCTGGCGGTGCAGTTGACCTCCACGGCCAACGCGATGGCTACGGCCAAGCTGGTCAATACCAAGATGGACGAGCTGGCTCCGTTCCTGCCTGCGGGCGTGGCATGGTCGGCTCCTTACGACACCTCCAAGTTCGTGAAGATCTCCATCGAGAAGGTGGTTCACACGCTGCTGGAAGCCATCTTGCTGGTGTTCATCGTGATGTTGATCTTCCTGCAGAACATCCGCTACACACTGATTCCAACCATCGTGGTGCCAATCGCGCTGCTGGGTACGTTTGCGGTGATGCTGATGGTCGGTCTGACCATCAATATTCTGGCCATGTTCGCGATGGTGCTGGTGATCGGTATCGTCGTCGATGATGCGATCGTGGTGGTGGAAAACGTCGAACGGATCATGTCCGAAGAAGGCCTTCCACCCAAGGAAGCGACCATCAAGGCGATGGGTCAGATCCAGGGCGCTGTGGTCGGTATCACCGTGATTCTGGTGACCGTGTTCGTTCCGCTGGCGATGTTCAGCGGCGCAACCGGCAACATCTACCGCCAGTTCTCGCTGGTGATGGCGATCTCGATCTTCTTCTCGGGCTTCTTCGCTCTGACGCTGACTCCCGCTCTGTGCGCGACCATGCTCAAGCCGATCGCCAAGGGCCACGCCCATGACAAGAAGACCGGTCTGCTCGGTCCGTTCTACAACTGGTTCAACCGCAACTTCGACAAGGGTGCCAAGCAATACCAGAACGCCGTGGGCGGAGTGGTCAAGCGTTCGTTCCAGTCGCTGATCGTGTTCGCGCTGGTGATCGCCGGTGTCGTGTTCCTGTTCCTGCGCATGCCCACCTCGTTCCTGCCAACGGAAGATCAGGGCTACGTGATCTCGCTGGTGCAGTTGCCACCGGGCGCTACGCAAGAGCGCACGAGCAACACCATGGGCGAGTACGAGCAGTTCGCGTTGAATCAGCCTGAAACCGCTCACGTCGTGAGTATTCTGGGCTTCAGCTTCTCCGGTACGGGTCAGAACGTGGGCTTGGCTTTCACCACGCTCAAGGACTGGTCCGAGCGCAGTGGTCCTGGCCAGGACGCCTCGTCGTTCGCTGGCAAGGCCATGGGTGCGATGATGAAGATCCGCGACGGTTTCATCTTCACGCTGGTGCCGCCTTCGATCCCTGAACTGGGTACGAGTGACGGTTTCACCTTCCGCCTGCAAGACCGTGGCAACAAGGGTCATGCTGCATTGCTGGAAGCGCGCAATCAACTGATCGGCAAGGCCAATCAAAGTGCCATCCTCACGGGTGTGCGTTTTGACGGCGTGGACGATGCTCCGCAGTGGCAAGTCAACATCAACCGCGACGCCGTGGCAGCACAGCGCGTGAGCATGGGTGATCTGGCCACCACGCTGGCTACAGCGCTGGGCTCGAGCAACTCGACCGACTTCCCGAACAAGGGCTACATGCAGCGCGTGACGATTCAGGCCGATGCGGCAGCCCGCATGCAACCTGAAGACGTGATGCGCCTGACCGTGCCCAACGCCGCCGGCAAGCTGGTGGAACTGTCCACGATGGTGACTGCCAAGTGGATTTCCGGCCCGATGCAGGTGACGCGTTACAACGGCTATCCATCGATGGCGATCACCGGTTCGGCCAAAAAGCCGTACACCAGCGGTCAAGCCATGGAAGAAATGCAAAAGCTCGCCGCCGAATTGCCTGAAGGCTTTGGCTTCGAGTGGACCGGTCAGTCGCTGGACGAAAGAAAAGCGGGCTCTTCGGCCATGTACCTCTACGCGTTCTCGATTCTGGCCGTGTTCCTGTGTCTTGCCGCGCTGTACGAAAGCTGGAGTATTCCGCTGTCCGTGCTGCTGGTGGTGCCACTCGGTGTGTTCGGCGCGCTGGTCGGTATGTTGCTGCGCGGCATGCCCAACGACATCTACTTCCAGGTGGCGCTGATCACGGTGATCGGTTTGTCTGCAAAGAACGCGATTTTGATTATCGAATTCGCGAAGGATCTGCATGCGGAGGGGATGAGCGCGCTGGACGCTGCGCTCGAAGCTGCGAAGCTGCGGTTCCGACCGATTCTGATGACCTCGCTGGCCTTCATTCTGGGCGTGGTGCCGCTGTACATCGCCTCCGGCGCCAGCGCTGCCAGCCAGAAGGCCATCGGTACCGGCGTGTTCTGGGGCATGTTGATCGGCACTCCGCTGTCGGTGTTCCTCGTGCCAGTGTTCTTTGTCGTGATCTTCAAGCTCTTCGGCAAGAAGGAAAAGCAGGACCTGGCCCCTCAAGGCGCAACAAGCACCTCTTCGGTGGCCAATGCGCACGGAGGCTCCAACCATGAATAACAACTACAAACTCATTCCTACCTTGCTGGTGACGGCGTTGCTGGCGACGGGATGCTCGTTCATCCCGACGCTGGACAAGCCCGAGCCACCCGTGTCCACGCAATACCCGATCGCAACGGCCGAGACCAATGCGCCCGCGGCTGATCTGCCATGGAAGAGCTTCTACACAGATGCTCGTCTGCAGCAGATCATCGGCACGGCGCTGGAGAACAACCGCGACCTGCGCGTGGCGGTGCTCAACATCGAGCTGGCACGTGCGCAGTACGACATTCAGGGCTCGCGCTTGCTGCCCGAAGTCGGCGCGGGTGCCAACGCATCGCGTGCCCGCAGCCAGCTCACCGGTCAGTACGGCAACAGCTACTCGGTAGGTTTGTCGCTGCCAAGCTGGGAAATCGACTTCTGGGGCCGCGTACGCAGCCTCAAGGATCAGGCCCTGGCGCAATACCTGGCGACCGAAGAAGGCCGCAAGGGTGCTCAGATCAGCCTGATCTCGTCCGTCGCCAACACCTGGCTCGGCTTGCAGGCAGATGAAGAGCTGCTCGAGATTTCGCGCCGCACGCTGCAAACGCGCGAAGAGTCGATCAAGCTGGCCAAACTGCGTTTCGACGCAGGCGCGGCCTCCGAGCTCGACTTCCGCCAGGCACAGACGCTGACCGAAAACGCGCGTGCCACGCTGGCACAGCAAACGCGCCAGCGCGATCTGGACATCAACGCCCTCACCTTGCTCGTGGGTCAGCAGGTTCCCCAGGAACTGCTCACCAGCCTCAAGGGCAAGAAGTTGACCGATCTGCCGGTGCTGACCGACGTTCCTGCGGGTCTGCCATCCGATCTGCTGCTGCGCCGCCCTGACATCCGCCAGGCCGAGCAAAGCATGATTGCCGCGAACGCCAGCATTGGCGCAGCGCGCGCGATGTTCTTCCCGAACATCTCGCTGACTGCCGGTGCCGGCTTTGCGAACAACGAGATCTCGGACTTGTTCAGCTCGGGTTCGAAGTACTTCAGCATTGCGCCATCGCTGTACCTGCCGATTTTCACGAACGGCCGCAACCAGGCGAACCTCGAGGTGGCCCAAACCACCAAGAAGATTGCTGCGGCGCAATATGAAAAGTCGATCCAGACCGCATTCCGCGAAGTCTCGGATGCACTGGTGAGCCGTCGCTCGCTGGTGGAGCAGCTGCGGGCCCAGCAGGCGCAGGTGGATGCCGTTTCTGCACAGTTCAAACTGTCGGATCTGCGCTATCGCAACGGGATTGCGAGCTATTTGGATCTGTTGGATTCGCAGCGCACGCTGTTCACGGCGCAACAAGCTGTGGTGCAAGTGCGACTGGCCTTGGTCCAAAACCAAGTCAATCTCTACAAAGTACTAGGCGGCGGCTGGAGCCCAGAAGACGACCAAGCCGCAGCCAACCAAACCCCCCTCAAATAAACTCTTTGTTTGTTTTTGGCAAAGGACGCTTCGGCGTCCTTTTTCTTTTTTCTTGTTGAATACCGGGCTGGATTGGGTGTTGTGACGAAGCTTTTGCCTGTGCTTTGGTTGGCAGTTTTCGTTTTGAGATGACGATATAGGGCCCTATGCGTTGTTGCGAT
>CALMCS010000566.1 GCA_937862875.1 uncultured Comamonadaceae bacterium | reverse complement strand
AACACTCGACCAACGGATTAAGAGTCCGCTGCTCTACCAACTGAGCTAAGAGCCCCGATTCTTCGGTTCAACCGGTTGAAGGTTGTGTTCCGTCGAGACCAAGATTATGCACCAATTTTTTGGGGCTCCAGAGAAAACTCGAAAATTTCCTCTGGATTTTTTCCAGACCGGCAACGCGTGCCTGCCCGGTGCTCCATTACATCAACAGATGTTCGCCGGCATTGTCGCCGCCGAGGATCACGTAGTTCACCTTGCGAATGTCCATCAGCTTCTTGCCGCCGGCATAGCTGATCGACGACTGCACGTCCTGCTCCATCTCGATCAGGGTGTTGGCGAGCTTGCCCTTCACCGGTTCGAGAATGCGCTTGCCTTCAACGTGCTTGTACTCGCCCTTGTTGAAGTCGGAAGCCGAGCCGTAGTATTCCTTGAACAGCTCACCTTCCACCTCGACGGTGTTGCCTGGCGACTCTTCGTGGCCCGCGAACAGCGAACCGATCATCACCATGCTGGCGCCGAAACGGATGCTCTTGGCGATGTCGCCGTGGCTGCGGATGCCGCCATCCGCAATGATCGGCTTGGTGGCGACGCGTGCGCACCACTTGAGCGCCGACAACTGCCAGCCGCCCGTGCCGAAGCCGGTCTTGAGCTTGGTGATGCAGACCTTGCCTGGGCCGATGCCGACCTTGGTGGCGTCCGCGCCCCAGTTTTCCAGATCGATGATGGCTTCGGGTGTGCCCACGTTGCCAGCGATCACGAAGGACTTGGGCAACTTGGCCTTCAGGTAGCCGATCATGTTCTTCACGCTGTCGGCGTGGCCGTGCGCGATGTCGATGGTGATGTATTCGGGGGTGATGCCTTCGTCAACGAAGCGATCGACGATGGCGTAATCCGGTGGCTTCACGCCCAGCGAGATCGATGCGAAGCAACTCTTGGCGTGCATGTCCTTGACGAACTGGACATTGTCCAGATCGAAGCGGTGCATCACGTAGAAGTAGCCGTTCTGAGCCAGCCAGGTGCAGATGTTTTCATCCACCACCGTCTTCATGTTGGCGGGAACTGCGGGGAGGCGGAAGGTGCGGCCACCCAGCTCCACGCTGGCGTCGCATTCCGAACGGCTTTCCACGCGGCACTTGCGGGGCAACAGCAGAACGTTGTCGTAGTCGAAAATTTCCATGAGATCCAAGCTCCTATCAATGTCAAAAAAAGAAGGGCGCTTGGTCTGGCAACCGGTATTTTTCCCTTTTCAGGCGAAAAAAAACCGAGCGAAGAAAATCTTGGGCCCGGTGATTGATTCTAGATGGATTTGCGGGTTCGGTGTAATTCGCACGTGACCGTGTGGCTATTCGCTGGTCGGCAAGCCCCGGGTTCCGCACTCGCCAGCAGGGCTTTCTACAATGGCGGGATGCTTCCACAAGACCTGTTTTCCGGATCCCCTGCCACGAGCGGCCCAGGCGCGTCCGATGGGCCACAGGCCAATCCCCATTCTGTTGCTTCTTCTTCCTCTTCCCCACTGCTGCTGAACCTGAACGACGAGCAATTGGCCGCCGTCACGTTGCCAGCAGGGCACGCGCTGATTCTGGCCGGTGCCGGATCGGGCAAGACCCGCGTGCTCACCACCCGCATCGCCTGGCTGCTGCAAAACGGCTATGCCACACCCGGCAGCATTCTGGCCGTGACCTTCACCAACAAGGCCGCCAAGGAAATGCTCACGCGCCTGTCGGCCATGTTGCCGGTGAATGTGCGCGGCATGTGGATTGGCACCTTCCACGGTCTGTGCAATCGGCTGCTGCGCGCGCACCATAAATTGGTGGGCCTGCCGCAGACCTTTCAGATTCTGGACATGCAGGATCAGCTCTCCGCGGTCAAGCGGTTGTGCAAGCAATTCAATGTCGACGAGGAGCGCTTTCCGCCCAAGCAAATGGTGTACTTCTTCGCCAATTGCAAGGAAGAGGGCATGCGCCCCGGCGACGTGCCGACGCATGACGCGGACAGCCGCAAGAAAGTGGAGCTGTACCAGGCCTACGAAGACCAATGCCAGCGCGAAGGCGTGGTGGACTTTGGTGAGTTGATGCTGCGCTCGTTCGAGCTGCTGCGCGACAACGTTCACGTGCGCGAGCACTACCAGCGCCGCTTCCAGCACATTCTGGTGGACGAGTTCCAGGACACCAACCGCTTGCAATATGCGTGGCTCAAGCAGCTGGCGGGCGACATGTCCGGTGGCACGCTGGTGACGCACGGCAGCGTGATCGCGGTGGGTGATGACGACCAGAGCATCTACGCCTTTCGCGGCGCGCGCGTGGGCAACATGGCCGATTTCGTGCGCGAATTCGACGTCAAGCACCAGATCAAACTGGAGCAGAACTACCGCTCGTACAGCAATATTCTCGACTCGGCCAACGAGCTCATCTCGCACAACAGTCGCCGACTCGGCAAGAACCTGCGCACCACGCAGGGCCCGGGCGAACCGGTGCGCGTGTACGAGTCGAACACCGATCTGGCCGAGGCGCAGTGGATGGTGGACGAGATCAAGCAACTCGTGCGCAACGACGGAATTTCGCAGAAGGAAATCGCGATTCTCTACCGCAGCAATGCGCAGAGTCGCGTGATCGAGTCGGCGCTGTTCAACGCGTCGGTTCCGTACCGCGTGTACGGCGGTTTGCGCTTCTTCGAGCGCGCCGAAATCAAGCACGCGCTGGCCTATTTGCGCCTTCTCGAGAATCCCAACGACGACACCAGCTTCATGCGCGTGGTGAATTTCCCGCCACGCGGCATTGGCGCGCGATCGGTCGAAACGCTGCAGGACGCGGCGCGTTCGACGGGCTGCTCGCTGCACGATGCCGTGAGCGCCGTGCCCGGAAAAGCCGGTGCCAATCTGGGTGCCTTTGTCGCGATGCTCGACGTGCTGCGCGAACAGACGCACGGCATGAATCTGCGCGGCATCATCGGTCACATGCTCGAAGCGAGTGGCTTGATGGAGCACTACCGCAATGAAAAAGAAGGCGCGGACCGGATCGAGAATTTGAACGAATTGGTCAACGCGGCGGAAAGCTTTGTCACGCAGGAAGGCTTTGGCCGCGATGCGGTGGCGCTGCCGCTGGACGAACACGGCAACAAGCTGGTGGTCTTGACGCAAAGCCCGGCAAGCCAGGGACTCGATCCCGATCAGCCCATCAGCAACGAACCGCTGCCGGGCATCGTGGACGCCGATACCGGCGAAACCGTCTCGCCCCTCGCCGCATTCTTGACGCACGCAGCGCTCGAGGCCGGCGACAACCAGGCGCAGGCGGGACAGGAAGCCGTGCAACTGATGACGGTGCACGCCAGCAAGGGCCTGGAGTTTGATTGCGTGTTCATCGGCGGCATGGAAGAGGGCCTGTTCCCGCACGAAAACGCCATGAGCGATCGCGATGGGCTGGAAGAGGAACGCCGCCTCATGTACGTCGCGATCACCCGCGCACGCCAGCGGCTCTATCTGAGCCACTCGCAGACCCGCATGCTGCACGGTCAAACGCGCTATCACGTCAAGAGCCGATTCTTCGACGAACTTCCCGAAAGCGCGCTCAAGTGGATCACGCCCAAGCAATCGGCGTTCGGCACCTACACGCCCGACGCTGGCGCGGCTTTCGCTAATCGCAATGGGGGCTGGGGCAACAACAAGGGCGGCTACGGCGCGGCCAAGTCCGACGTGTTCGCAAGCCCACCGGTGCCGCAGCAGAAGTCGGCCCCGTCACACGGGCTCAAGGCGGGCGTGAATGTCTTTCACAACAAGTTCGGTGAAGGCAAGGTGCTGGCGATCGAAGGAGTGGGCGACGATGCGCGCGCCCAGGTGAATTTCCCGCGGCATGGGACGAAGTGGCTGGCTTTGTCGGTTGCGAAGCTCACGATTGTGGATTGAGGGCTGGCTGCTGGTTGGGAGGGACCAGAAACGATTTTTATCGTTTCTGGGGCAGTTTTGGCTTGTTTTTTATAATCGATTGGATTAGGTTTCTCATCGATTTGGCACCGGCATTCTTGAAGATGGAATCGTCTATTTTTACAATGCCGTTTTCATCCACGTACATTTTGGATGAGCCGTTGTAGATCAACGCTTTTAGACTGCTTGCTTGGTATGTACTCGAAGCATCTGCTGTCGGCGCTTCCTTGATAAAACTAACTATCTTTGAAAATTCATCGTCCGAGATTACGTAACACTCGGCAGTGTGCATGGATTGTTCGTTGAAAGGCACATACCGTTCCATGTCGAATGAATAGTAGCAGATGGTATTGGATTTAAGGGTTGCAGATTCGCAGGTGGGCGTGTTGGATAGAAATAAAAACCCAACAAAAAGAAGCACTAATTTCATTGCGGTTGTCATGCGTTACTTCATGCTGACTAAATTGAGCTTGGTTCTTGATGTGGCCTAAGAGGCATAAGTGATACTCAAGTTGCATTAAATGATTTCAGCACTGTTGCGAGGCAAAGCAGCAGGTGACGCCAACCCCAAATGACGGGCTTATAATTTCTTACGAGGTAGAGATCGCTTTCCTTTTAAGATCGGCCTGATAAGATCTTCCGTTTTCTTGACTCCGGCATTTTTATATTCTTCGTTGCCTATTTTTACGACGCCTTGATAATCGATGTATATTGTCGTTGCGTCGTTAAAGATTTTCACTTTTAGATTTTGTGAGTCGTACTTGACCGCTTCATCCGGAGGTGGTAATTTTTTGATTGAATCATCGATCAGGCGGAACTCGTCGTCGCTTATGGCATAACAATTGGCGATGTGAATGGAAAGTTCACTATACGGTACATATCGATCTATATCGAATGGGAAGTAGCAGACGGTATATTTTGTCGCACTGCTTGCCTGGCTGATTGATATGTTGGTCGAGGATAAAATGACGGCGGTAAAGACTATTAATTTGATTAAGCGCATCATTTGCTCTTTTGATATGGGACTATTTCTGGAGCAAGGTCATAAGGATCGTTGTATGCAATTCTTGGCGGATATCCCAACTCTGCGCGAATGGGGTTTTCGTTACGGTTGACGTTGTCCATTTTTCCAACTCCATCGTCGTGTGCGCCTACGGCATGCCCTAGTTCATGACTCAAAATAATTTCTAGAGCAGGGGGGTGCATTC
>CALMCS010000565.1 GCA_937862875.1 uncultured Comamonadaceae bacterium | reverse complement strand
CGCTCACGAAGCGCACGGCGCCCGCACCCGCGAGTCGTCCCGTCGCGCAGCTGGCAGTCAATAGGTAACCGCCGGTCGGCGCTTCCCAGTCGAGCATTTCGCCCGCGCAGAACACGCCGGGCAGCGCCTTCAGCATGAAGTGCTCGTCGAGCGCATCGAGGCGCACGCCACCGGCGGTGCTGATTGCCTCGTCGATCGGACGTGTCGCCACCACGGTGATGGGCAAGGCCTTGATGGCCCGCGCAAACACCACCGGGTCGGCCATTTCTTCCTTGGACAGCAGCTCGTACAGAATGCCGGCCTTGATACCGTCCAGGTGCAAACGGCTCTTCAGATGCGAGGTCAGGCTGCGCGAGCCGCGCGGATGGCGCAACTCGTCCAGCACGCGCTCGTGCGAGAACGCGGGCAGCAAATCGAGTTCGAACGTGGCACTGCCCTTGGCTTCGATTTCGTCGCGCAGCAGGGCCGAGGCGGCGTACACCAGGCTGCCTTCCACGCCCTTTTCGGTGGCCACGAATTCACCACGGCGCTGGAATGAGCGGCCCTGGCTGTCGGTATACGAGATAGCGACCGACTTGAACGGTTGACCCGCAAATCGCTCGGTGAAATGCGCGCTCCAGCCGGTGGCCGCTTCTTCCGATTGGCCCAGCATGCCGCGCAGGAAGGCCCTGCGGGTTTCGCCTTCCGGAGCCTTGGCTCGGCCCACTTCGAAGCCGCCATTGGAAGGACGCAGAGGGGCAATCTCGACGCCACCTTCGGCCAGCACGGGAACCCACTTGCCGTCCGAGCCGAGACGCGCCCAGCTCGCTCCGCCCAGCGCCAGCACCACCGAACGTGCGCGCACTTCGACAGCCGCTTGCGGCGTGGAGAACTGCAGCACGCGGCCACCCTGCGCCGATTCAGCCGAGGCGTCAGCGCCCCAACCCATCCAGCGGTGGCGCATGTGGAATACCACGCCCTGGGAGCGCAGGCGCTGCAACCAGGCGCGCAGCAGCGGTGCTGCCTTCATGTCCTTGGGAAACACGCGGCCCGAGGTGCCGACGAAGGTTTCGATGCCCAGACCGTGTGCCCAGGCTTGGAGCTCTTCCGAACCGAATTGCTTGAGCCAGGTCTCCATGCTCGGCTGGGCCTCGCCAAAGCGCTTCACGAAATACTCGAAGGATTCGGAATGCGTCAGGTTCAGACCGCCCTTGCCTGCCAGCAGAAACTTGCGTCCCACCGATGGCATGGCATCGAACACATGAACGGACACGCCTTGCTTGGCAGCGGCTTCTGCGGCCATCAAGCCAGCGGGGCCGCCGCCGATGATTGCGACGTCGCACTGCAGGATCTGGGTGGAATTTGGGGAATCTGACATGAGAAGCTAACTGAACACGGACTGAACAAGAGGGGCAGGATAAAACAGCGGCCGACACGCGAATGTCAGCCAAATGCCTGCGCCCTCGAAAAAATGAAATGGCGCGGTGCAGACCACGCCGTCAATTAAAACAGCGAGCCCTGCTCCGCCGGTGGCTCTTTGGCGCGGCTGGACGGACTCGAAAGACCGGTATTGTCCGCTTTGTCGGCCTTTGCCCGCTGAAGCGGGGGTGTAACACCGCCAGAACCGGGGCCTC
The DNA here is from genome assembly GCA_937862875.1 of uncultured Comamonadaceae bacterium. Lineage (GTDB taxonomy): Bacteria > Pseudomonadota > Gammaproteobacteria > Burkholderiales > Burkholderiaceae_C > Diaphorobacter_A. Next base: position 7,878 of record CALMCS010000565.1, on the reverse strand, counting down.
CGGAGGGGCCGGAGACTGCCAGGCCGTTGTCATCCAGCTCCAGCAAACGGCCGTCACCACTCAGAAACGCGGCGCGAACCGTGCCTTCATGGCCCAGCTGCAGCGTCACGGCCTCGAGATAGCGGCGCAGCTGTTCGATCAACTTGGGCTGATTCTGCGGCGCTGCGGCGGTCTTGTAATCCAGCACCCACCACTGCACGCCCTGCTCCGGCGTCGCGCGGCGGCGCACCAGCCGGTCGAGGCGCAGACTCTGCCCTTGATAGACCAGCGGGGCCTCGTTGATCGCACGGTCGATGACCGACTGATCCCAGGCCCACGCGCCCTCGCCCTGCAGAATGCGCTGCGCTACGGCAGCGGCGGCTTGCGCCGCCTCGGGCGCGAGATCGAACTCGCGCGCCAATCGTGACACGCGGGCATCGCTCCAGCCGGACTCGCGCAATTGCAGCAGGCTCGGGCCGACGACGCCGGCCTGCTCCAGCAATTGGTGCATCGCCTCGCCTTGCCGAGAGGCCGGCGTGGACGGCGTGGCCGGAGCCAGCACCGACACCGCGGCCGATTGCGCCATTTGCGAGGCCAGACCTTCGAACACGGGCAGCTCGAGAATGCGCGCGGGGGCCGATGCGAACTCCTGCACCTGCGAGGACGCATCCGGGGGTGCGGGCAGATCGGTCACGCAGTTTTCAAGGCGACCCCACCAACTGATGGACTGCGACGCCTTGGCGGGCCGCGTGGCCGAGAGCACCAGCACCTCCTTGGCGCGCGTCATCGCGACGTACAACGTGTTGAGCTCTTCGCGCTTGCGCTCGAGCTGTTCCGACGCCAGCAAGTTCACTACGCTCGGCGGCGGATTGGATTCACTGGCCAAAAATACAAAGTGGCGTGGATGTTCATCCTGGCCCGGCCATTCGACCAGGGCACCCATGGTTTCGGCCTTGGGCGCTCCGGCATCGGTATCGAGCATCAGCACGCAATGGGCCTCCAGGCCCTTCGCGCCGTGAATCGTCAGCAGCCGCACCGCGCCCGCATCGGCGCGCCCCGGAGCGCGCATGCCCGGCCGCTTCATCGCCCGCACGAACGCATAGGGCGTGAGGTAGCGACCGCCATCGAGCTGCAAGGCCGCAGCGAGCAGCGCGCGCAAATTGGCCAGCACCGTGTCGCGCTGCGTGACCACGCAGGCCGCTGCAAAGCACGCGTACACGTCGGCGTCTTCGTAGATCGCCTGCAAGGTGTCGTGCGGCGGCAGGATCTGCACCAGGCCGCGGTATTTGAGCAAGCGCACCGAAGCGGCTTGCAGCGCCGGTGACAGGTGCTCTGCCCCGCGTGTGACCACATCGAACCAACTGGCATCGGCCCACTCGGTTTGCTTGCGCAGCAGCGCGATTTCGGTGAGCGCGTCGTCGGTCAAACCGAAGAGCGGTGATTTCAGCGCGCGGGCCAGCGACAGGTCGTGGGCCGTGGACACCAACACATCGAGCAGCGCCACCACATCCTGCACCTCGGGGGTTTCGCTCAGTTCCGTTTTCTCGGGCTGAACGCAGGGAATGTGCAGCGCACGCAGCGCGTCTTCCATTTCGGCGAGACGTGCGCGCTTGCGCGCCAGCACCATGATCTCGCGCGCCGGAATGCCGGCTTGAATCTGCTGCGCCACCCAGCGTGCGGCCTGCGCGGTTTCGCGCATGCGCAGCGTTTCCTCGGCCTCGTGGCGCGGCACGGTCAGGCTGTCGCGCCAGGTCGACGGCGCTTCGTGTGCGAAACGGGGATCGGCCACTGCTGCATCGACCGCTGGGGCCTCGCCATCAGCGCCATCTGAGCCCACAACGGCGTCGGCGACGTCCGCCTCATCCTCGTCCGCAATGATCGGCAAGCGCCACAACTGCCCGGCAATGTGCGATTCGGTGGTGTGCGCGCGAAAGCCGGAATATTCGTTCGCATCCTGCGCGGCCATCATCACCGTATTCACGGCATCGATCACGCCCGTGGCGTTGCGGCGCGTGTGATCGCAGGCCAACACATCGCCGTCAAGCCCTTTACGCACGAACTTCTGCGCCGCCAGAAACACCTGCGGTTCCGCACGGCGAAAGCGATAAATACTCTGCTTGGGGTCGCCCACGATGAACACGCTCGGCGCGCCAGATCCACCGCCCGAGCCCGCATATCCCGACAGCCACGCATGCAGCGCCTGCCATTGCAGCGGGTTGGTGTCCTGGAATTCATCGACCAGCAAATGGCGCACGCGGGCGTCCAGACGCTCCTGCACCCAGCCACTGAGCACCTCGTCGGAGAGCAGGATCAACGCCGTGCGCTCCACGTCGTTCATGTCGATCCAGCCGCGCTCGCGCTTCAATGCGCTGAACTGCGCGATCAACTCGCGCGCCAATCGGGCGATGCGCTGCTGGTACTGCCACGCGCCGTGCTGGCGCTGCGCGGCGCAGAGTTCCTGCAGCTCGCCCTCGGCCTCCTGCGCGGGTTCAAACTTGCGCAGATGGGTGGTGAGCCGGTCTTCCTTGGCGACAAAGAAGGCCGAGCGCAACATCGCGAGGCGCTTGGGCAGATCGGGGGTCAAGAAGGCATCAATCACCGCGTCTGCGGCCTTGAGCGGCGTCTTGGCGGTTTCGCTGCCCAGCGCCTTGGCGCGGGCCTCCCAGCGCGTGCGGGCGGCATCGGTCCCGAGGGCATCCCAGGGGGCATCGAGCCCATCCAGCGCGGGATACAGCTCGGTGAAATGCGGCACCGACGCGTCGATCACGCCGGCATCGTCGGCCAGCGCGAACTCCACGCGCTTGGACAGCGCCGCCACCAGCGCCTTGTGCGTCTGAAAGCGGCCGTGCAGCGCGATCGCGTCTTCGTAGTCGGTGCGCAGCTCGCTGCTTTCGGTGATCGCGGCCAGAAACGGGCGCCAGACTTCGCGCACCGCTTCCGTATCGTCTTCAAGCAATTCGTAATGCGCCGGCAGGCCCAGGTTGTGCAGCACCTTCAAGGGCGCCGTGCCCAGCAGCGCGGCAAACCAGCTGTGAAAGGTGCGGATCTGCACCGGTCTGCCGCCATCCAGCGTCTTGCGGTAGAGCTTGGGCAGCGCGGCGGCCTGCTCCTTCACGCGCAGTGCATCGACGCCGCGTGCCAGCAGTTCCTTCTCCAGCTCCGCCTCGGGCTTGTCTGCAAACTCTTCGAGCCATTCCTGCAGGCGCTGGCGCATTTCGCCGGCCGCCTTCTTGGTGAAGGTGATGGCGAGAATTTCGTGGGGTGCGCAGCCGTCGAGCAGCGCCCGCAGCATGCGCGAGACCAGCATCCAGGTCTTGCCCGCGCCGGCACAGGCCTCGACCGCGACGCTGCGCTGCGGGTTGCAGGCAATGGCGTAGAAGGCCTGGCGCGATACCGGCTGTCCGTTGTGTTCGTAGGCGAATTGCTGAGACATGGGTGCTGCGCTGGATGGTGTTCTGGTGGGTTCTCTGGGAATAGGGGTTTCGCTGGTTTCGCTGGTATCGATGCTGGTCATGCCCAGAAATCCTTGCGGCACAGCCCGCGTGCGGAGCAATACCCGCACACCGAGCCCTCACCCAGGGCGGGCATGGGCGCACCGGCTGCGATGCGTGCCATGTCGTGCTGAATCCCCTCCAGCAATTCGTCGCGCAACTGCACCACGTTGTCCTGTTCGTAGGTCTTGGTCTCGCCCCGCTCGCCCACATTCACATAGGCCGCGCGCAACACATCGTCCTGGAGCAGCGCCGCATAGAACGCGAGCTGAATGTCTTCGGAATCGTCGGCCATGCGCCGGCGCGTGGTCTGCTCGTTTTCGGTCTTGTAGTCGATCACGATGCGCATCGGCTCGCCGCCCGCGCTGCCCCGCACCACGTCGATCCGATCGAGCTTGCCGACCAGCGTGAGGTGGCCGAGCGGCTGCGTGGCATCGTGCTCGGCCACGCTGAACTGTGCGCCGTCCAGCTCGTGCTTGGTCAGCCATTGCAGATAGCCATCCCGCAGTGCGGGCCAGCCGGCGGAGAACGGCAGAAAGTCGCCTTCGTCCAGATGGAGCTCACGCGTGGCCCGTTCCGCGCAGTCGTTCATCAATGCGATGCGCGCACCGGCCTCGTCGGTGAAGGCCTCGTGCAGCGCCACATGGAAATACTGCAGCGTGGCGTGCAGCCATGTGCCGAAATCGCGCTTGTCGACTTCGGCGTCGAGCTCATCGGCCTCCTGCAGGCGCAACTGGCGCAGCGCATAGAAGCGATACGGGCAGTGCCGCAGGTCGGAGTACGCCGAGGACGAGAGTTTCAACACCGGCAACTGCGCACCCGAAGGCGCGGGCCGCTCCATCAATTGCACCGGCACCTCGCGCATGGCGCGCGCATCGTTGCCCGCGCGGCCTCCCGCATCGAGCTCCAGCGCCAGCACCAGCGGGCTTGCCAGCAGCGGCTCTCCGCCTTCGTCACTGGTGCGCCAGAGAATGTCCACGTGCGGCACGCGCACGGCTTGCGCCCATGCGGCGCGCTGGGCCTGTTCGATCTCTTCCCGCGTGGGCAGGCCCAGGGCCTCGCGCTGGGCGCGGGTCCAGGAGCCCGGTGGTTCGGGAGCCGCCAACATGCGCTTTTCATCGCAGCCCGGCAACACCAGCGCCGCAAAGGGACGCGCCAGCAACTGCGACAGCGGCAGCACGATGACGGTGGCATCCTGCGTGGAGTCCGGTCGATACCGTCCGGCCTCCAGCACGTCGTTGGCCCAGTTGGTGAACTGCGCGAGATTCATGCGGCGGTCGGAACCGCTGAGCACTTCGAGGTCGGCCTCGAGGCCCGCGGGCAGGCGCAACTCGGCCAGCACCTTTGCGCCCGCCGGGTCGGTTTGCAGATGCTCCCACAGGCCCGTCTGCTGCAGTTGATTGCGCAGCACGAACAGCCATTCGGTCAGTGTGCGCGAGCCCTTGAATTCATTGCGCCAGCCGTCGATCTGCTCACACAGCGCGATGACTTCCGGGTATTTTTTGGGTTGGTACTTGCGGGCCTGGCTCCATTGCCGCACGCCCAGTCCACGCAGCCAACGCTCGAGTTGCGGCAGCGCCGAGGCGGTCGCCGGTGGCAAATGCTTGAGCCAATCGAGCACATCGTCGCTCTCCGCGTGCCACGAGGCGGCGCGCAGGATCACCATGATTTGCGCCGCAGCGCGGGTGGTCGACAGGGTCCAGCCGTTCTCGTCCTTGGCATGCACGCCCGCGCCATCCAGCAAGGCGGCAACGCGGCGTGTGAGCGCCCGATCGGTCGCGGCCAGCGCTACCGGGATATGTCCATCGGCCAGATGCTGCAGCACGCAGGCGGCGGCCAATTGGGCCTCGTCTTCCGCGTCACGCGCGCTGTGCAATGCGACCAGCTGGGCCGCGCCAGCATCCAATGCAGACTCCGCCACATCGGCCGAAAACGCCTCGACCAATGAAATCGACGCGCCCGCATCGCCCCACTGTTCGAGCAAGGTCTTGGCCAGGGGATCTGTGTGAAAGCCTTCGAGCACCACCAGCATTTGCGCGGCACCGCGCACGCCGTCGCCAAACAGCACATCGGTCTGCGGATCGGTGGCCAGCACCCATTCGAGGGCGACCTTGGCCGCTGCGGCTTCGAGCTGCAGGGCATCGCCCGACAGCGGTGCACCGAGTTGATCGCGCGCCACCTCCGCCCATGCCTCGCGCTCATCGGTAGCCACGGCGGCCACGACGGTGGAGATCTGCTGCGCCATCTCCAGCATCAGGCTCAGGATGGATTCGGTCTGCGCGCCGAAACCGGCCATCTCGAGCAGGCTGCGCCCGGTGAGCGCATCGCAGGCCACGTCCTGCTGAAATCCGCTGTGCGAGGTGGGCTCCGCGCCCAGCGTCGTCGCCCAATTGCGGGTGGTTTCAAAGCGCGGCATGAAGCCGTCGGGAAAGTGCACGGCCCATTGCTGGCGGGCCTGTGTCATGAGCTGTGCGTAAGGCACCAGCACCACCACACTGGCCGGGTGCACGCCGCGGCTCTCGGCCGCCTCGGTGACGGCGTCGAACACGCGCTTCCAACCAGCGCTCACCAAATTGTTTTTCGCTATGACAGTCATAGCATCGTTTTGTGCGGCCATACCGTGATGCGGGGAATCAGTTTCTGTCACAATTCCCCTACTGTAAACGCACTAGCCATACCAATAGCTCAATTTAAGGAAAGTCCATGGCAAACGAACTCATCAAACACATTTCGGACAGCAGCTTCGAAGCCGACGTGCTCAAGGCCGGCGGCTCGGTGCTGGTGGATTACTGGGCCGAATGGTGCGGCCCATGCAAGATGATTGCCCCCATCCTGGATGAAGTGGCAACCAGCTACGAAGGCAAACTCACCGTTGCCAAAATGAACGTTGACGAAAACCGCGAAGTCCCTGCCAAGTTCGGCATTCGCGGCATTCCAACGCTCATGCTGTTCACGAACGGCGAATTGGTCGCGACCAAGGTCGGCGCACTGAGCAAGGCTCAACTGACCGCCTTCATCGACCAGCAGCTCGCTGCCGCCTGATCGACCCGATTGCGACCGAATAGCGGCTGAATGCCGCTGACTGGTCGCAATTTCAAAGCGCTGCGCACCGCCTTCGCCCATGCCAACGAAGACCGCGCTCAGCGCTTGATACCCCCTCTCCTCACCAGCTTCAGACGCTGCGATCCAAGGAAATGATGCAAGCCTTGGTAAACTGGTCTGCATGTCCGCTGGATTTTCTGTAATAATCTAGTTCGATCTCATCGCCGCACTGCAAAAGTCAGCGGCCCTGTTTCAAGATCATCGGCTTGCCAAGCGCCCTATCCGGGCCAGCACGGCTCACAGCTCCCCCCAGATTCCAAAATCACTCCGCCAAGGAGTCACCCCATGCACTTAAACGAACTCAAGGCACTGCACGTGTCTGAAGTCCTCAAGCAGGCTGAAGAGCTTGAGATCGAAAACGTCGGCCGCATGCGCAAGCAAGAGCTGATGTTCGCCATCATCAAGAAGCGCGCCAAAGCCGGCGAACAAGTCTTCGCTGATGGCGTTCTGGAAATCCTGCCCGACGGCTTCGGTTTCCTGCGCAGCCCAGACACCAGCTACACCGCCAGCACGGACGATATCTACATCTCGCCGAGCCAGGTGCGTCGCTTCAATCTGCACACCGGCGACATGATCGAAGGTGAAGTGCGCACGCCCAAGGATGGCGAGCGTTACTTTGCCCTGACCAAGCTGGACAGCGTCAACGGCGGCCCTCCAGAGCAGAACAAGCACAAGGTGCTGTTCGAGAATCTGACGCCCCTGTTCCCCAAGGAACAGATGCGCCTCGAGCGCGACATCAAGGCCGAAGAGAACATCACCGGCCGTATCATCGACATCATCGCCCCCATTGGCCGCGGCCAACGCGCGCTGATCGTTGCCCCTCCAAAGAGCGGCAAGACGGTGATGATGCAGCACATCGCTCACGCCATCACCGCCAACAATCCAGACGTTCACCTGATGGTGCTGCTGGTGGACGAGCGTCCTGAAGAAGTGACCGAAATGCAGCGCACGGTGAAGGGCGAAATCATCGCCTCCACCTTCGACGAGCCAGCAGCGCGCCACGTTCACGTGGCCGAAATGGTGATCGAACGCGCCAAGCGCCTGGTCGAGTTGAAGAAGGACGTGGTGATCCTGCTGGACTCGATCACCCGTCTGGCCCGCGCCTACAACAACGTGGTTCCATCGTCCGGCAAGGTCTTGTCGGGTGGTGTGGACGCCGCAGCCCTGCAGCGCCCCAAGCGATTCTTCGGCGCAGCCCGCAAGGTCGAAGAAGGCGGTTCGCTGACCATCATCGCCACCGCGCTGGTCGACACCGGCAGCCGCATGGACGAAGTGATCTTTGAAGAATTCAAGGGCACCGGCAACT